>JANLIB010000094.1 GCA_024653675.1 Gallionella sp.
CCCTAAGCCGGACGAGCCGGAACCAAAATACGTAGGGTGGATAAAGCGCGCAGCGCGTATCCACCAATCCGCCGAGGCAATCCATTGGTGGAAACGCTACGCTTTTTCTACCCTACATTAACCTGATTTAGATTTGCTTGGAAAACCGCGCCGGCGCTTGATCTACGATATATTCTTGTCACAAATTGCAAAGACTTAACTGGTTAGAGATTAACCGAATGCCATGAGGGTAGGGGGAAGAAATGGAACGCATCAAGCAGGCCATCGAAAAAGTCAAAAACCAGCATTCAAGCGGAGCCAGCCCGCTTGCCCAGCCACATCAGGATCATCAGGGCACAACTTTTCCGCCGAGCTCTGCCCATGCTCACGATGAGTTAGAGGACGTCAGCTACAAACACACGCGTGCGGTCAAGCTGCAGGCGGAGCATCTGGAAAAGAATCGCATTGTCGCATTCAGCAAAAACGACCCAAAGAGCATGATTTTCGATGTCCTGCGCACCCATGTATTGCAAAAGATGGAAGAGAATGGCTGGCGCACCCTTGCCATCACCTCGCCAACCCCGGAGGCTGGAAAGACCGTGGTCGCCATCAATCTGGCCATGAGCATTGCCCAGCAAACCAACAAGAGCGCCATGCTGGTGGACTTTGACCTGCGTCGCCCAAAGATAGGCGCTTACCTGGGAATCCCTATGGAGAAGTCACTGAATGACCTGCTGGATGGGAAGGCTGAACTGCCGGACGTGCTCGTCAATCCGGATATGCCGAGACTGGTGGTGCTACCAACCAGGAACCCGGTGAAGAACTCATCGGAAACCCTTTCTTCAAAAAAGATCGCAGATCTGATCAAGGATCTGCGCGAGCGCTACGAATCGCGTATTGTCATCTTTGACCTGCCCCCCATGCTCGTTACCGATGATGCCATTGCCCTGTTGCCCCAGATCGATTGCGTCCTCATGGTGGTGGCCAACGGGATGTCCACCAAGCGTGAACTCGAGGACAGCCTAAGCCACCTGCCGGCAGCCAAGCTTATAGGAACAATACTCAACAAGGCAGAAAGTGAGCCGGTGGGGTATTACTACTACTGATTGTTTTGCTGAAGCATAGGAACGATAAGTCATATTTCAGAAGGCACGGCTCCTTCTCCCGCAGGCGGGACTGCGGAAGGGTCGCTGCGTAGCAGCGGGGAACCCACCGGCGTACTCCTTGCGGGTGTAAGGTTGGGATGGGGGTTGGTAAAAATGGAGTGATGTCAGAAATCAAGGTAAACCGAGTGAAAAGCTCCGCAGATCAAGTTTTCCTGATACCCCTCGCTCTTGGCAAGAAAGATCTATATAGCCAAAACACTCGGCCAGCTTTTTTGGTGGGATATGCGGGCCGCGCGCGATAAGCTGCTTGCTCCTTTGCGGCGCAAGCAGCCTGACTGAACCTTGTGTTTATCGCAACGCAACATCGGTATTCCCCTTTGTGCAGACTGCAAAACCACCCGCAAGGTGCTCACCCCTGCGGCGTTTGTGTGTTCATTTCTCCTACGAAAAGCGTTGTGAATATTTGTTATATTTTTTGCGGCTTGTTTTTGTCCGTTGCTTGCTAAGCGGCTACCCGCTTACGTGCCATCCGCTTTGAGCGTTCGGTTAGATTTGGCAAGCTCTTGGAAAGCTCGGCAAGGGAAAGCAGTGCGTTATTGACGGCTTCTTCTGTTGGGAAGAGACGCGCCACCTCCGGTGAGAGGCGTACCAAATTCGTGCCTTTCGCGACGCGAGCAAAATACTTCCCGCGTACCCCCTTGCCTTGAAGGGTTGCCGGGGAGAAAGTTCTGTCGAGCGGATCAATGTCAGCGGTTTTCTTCATAAATTTTCCTTTCTTCGCGCGTCACCCGACGCGCACTGATGATGCGGATACCACGATCCGACTCCACATGCGAGACCACCAGCATTCTGTGCCGATCCGACATGCCGAAAGTCAAGAAGCGCGCCTCGCCGGATGAATGTTCGCCGTCCGGGTACGTCACTGCAAACGAGTCCATAAAAACACTTGCGCCCTCGGCAAACGAGACCTTGTGCTTAGCCAAGTTCGATGCCGCCTTCCGATTATCCCAGTCAAACTCAAACACGATGTGAATCTCCGGAAGACCTACTACAGAAAGTGCTGCGGAATCTTTTTTATGTGCGGTTTGTTCTTATCTGCGGACTGTTAAGCCGGTGCGCCACATAAAAACCTGGCTGGCATTCCCCTACCAGCGGTTCAGTATAGCTTGTTTCACCTGCTTGTAGTTTATCCAGCTTCACTGGTGTCCGGTTAAATTGAGTATAGACAGCGTGAAGCCCAGTATTGATGCTGGTTACAGAGCAATATTTTGGTGCCGATTTGAAATCAGTTTTCTCACATTCAGGTTCGAGTAACTTCCAGAGATCAATTTCTCTGGAGGTGGGCTATGAACCTGGGCAAGACGTTGTTCGCACAACTCATGGAGTTTGTGCCGTGGACCAGCTTTGCGCGAATCGTGGCACGCTATGGCGGCGATTCCGGTGTGCGCAACCTGAACTGCACCGAGCAATTTCGCGCCATGGCCTTCGCGCAGCTGACTTACCGCGAGAGTCTGCGCGACATCGAAATCTGTTTGCTGTCCAACCAGCAGAAGCTGTACGGCATGGGCTTTCGCCAGCCAGTCAAACGCTCGACGCTGGCCGACGCCAACGAGGCGCGCGCTTGAGCCTGTCCTGATGAACTGGTCGAATGGCTCGCAATGACGCGGATGGTGGGTGGATTGCCCCAGCAACCGCATCAAAGCTTATTGCATCAAAGGGCTTCAGCGCAAAACACGGTCGGGGTGACGATCCGGGTACGGCTGAAGTGACCACGCTGTAACAACCCGGCGCGATGATCGCCGGTCACCAGGTAGTCGGCCTCGCCGACGAGAGCCATCGCCAACAGGAACGCATCGCAAGGATCGACGGCCTCTATGTCAGTGGTCAACTGCTCCAACACCAGCGCGCGTTGCAAGTTATTCACCATCGCACCAACACGGTGCGGCTGGAGAATCGCTTTGAATTTCTCATAACGGCTGTCTCGGCGCAGCTCATCAAACTGGGTCATAGATGTCACGATCTCAAATCGCGCAGTTCGCCAAGCCCGGTAAATGGTATCTGGATGGCCATGGGGCGAGATCAACGCACTGAGCAGGACATTGGTGTCGAGAACGACACGCATCAGTGTTCACGGGCCCACAGCACCGCCTCGGCGACGATCGCAGTCAGGTCGGCCTCGCTCACATTGACGTTGGCGGCTTTGGCTTGCTCGGCCGACAACTCAAGAATGTGCGCCCGCACCGCTTCCTCAATAAAGCGCGACAGGTCACCCTTGCGACCACCCCCTTGGCCGGCAAGGTACATACGCACGGACTGATCGGTGTTTGGCGACACCGCAATATTCCAGCGAATTGAATTCATGATGATCTCCATGTTTGTGTGTAGGTGTTTATACGCCATTTGTAAGATGAGCGTAAGGTATGTGAACTTTCGGCATCATGGAGCCATTTCGTTTCCGGCATTAAGGAGCCAGTATGTTTGTCCAGAATTTTATTTGATTGGTGTTTCAGTTAATGCTGGAATGCTGTTTTCTTATCATCTGCGCGTAGGCCACCCCCAGCCCTGCGACTGACCAGTACATAATCGGAATAAATGTAATGCTGCTTACCGTAGATATGACTATTACAATAGCCAATAGCGTGGCCAGCAATACTCGGCCAAGCAAGTATTCTTCACTGTTTCTGTCAGGAATCAAGCGCATTGCCCGGTATATGCCCAAGAGTGTCAACGCAAAGAAGCCTACAAACATTCCAAGGCCAACGAGGCCTCTTTCCAGGGCTACTACCAGATAGGTGTTGACAACATCGATGATGCCCTGACCCTGGCGCATGGACTCCATCTCAGGTGTGTCCAGATAGTTGATGGAACCAAACCATGGGTTGCGCTGGATCACGATCATAGAGTTTGTGATCAGTTTTTCACGATAGTCAATATTCTCTTTTTCCGTAGATCCGACAAATGGCAATAAATTAACTACAGTCTCACTTCCTGGGAGGAGAGTAATCAAAGGGAAGGCCAGCAATGCCACAAGCGCCAAGCTCATCAGGCGGCGGGTGCCACTGCGGCCAGTAGCAATGAAAATAATCATCAATGCGACCGCACCTACCCAGGGGCCACGCGACAATGGAGCAACAAGGCCGGCAGCCAGCAACACCATGCCAAGCCATCGGATGAGATTTCGTTGAATGAAGCGTTGCAGAAACAAGTAAAAGCCGATTCCTACGACCATCAGAAAACCTAATGCAATGGGTTGGCCCGCTGAGGCGATAGCCCTAAGCATTCCTTCACGTAAAAGAAAACTTTGTGCCCCATTTGCTAGCCCAAGTGTACCAAGCAAAGGTTCGTAAAGCAGCCAGTGCCGGAAGAATTCAAAAACAGCGAACAGCGCAAGTAGCATATCTGCCAGCACAAGACTCAGCAGGGCATCTCGAAATGCTTGCAGATTCTTCAAAGTGCGGCTAACTACAAAGTAGGGTAATAATATATCGGTAAATATATAGAAGGCTTGGCGTAAGGCTCCTGTTACGCCAGTTTCACGCAAGTAGAGCATGATGGCGAGCAAAAGATAGGCAGCTAATGCATTGTCAGACCCTGCGCGTCCGAACGGAGGGCTATCGCCATGTCGTCGTATGGCAAAAAATGCGGGAAGCAGGACAAACAGCGCTAGTATTCTGGCGTGGGATATTTCGAATAAATTGCTGATAAACCCTATCCCCGGTATCTGGATAGCTGCCATTGGAAGAACAAACAGGACGAAAAAGAACAGTGAGGATGAGTTTGTTTCATGGCGGTTCGCATGGATTAGAAGCAGTATGGCGACCAATGCATACGCCCAGAAGTTCGGCGCCAGAAAGGCGACGAGTGTTAAAACGAGCCAAAGATTTCGTCTTCGTGTAAAATTCTGCGCTTCTGTTATTGAGCATGCCGAGCGATGCGCAATAGCAAAGACAGTTGTTGCAAGGACAATAATAACGATTAATTCTCGGAGATGTTCGAGCATATCATGCGTAAAGATAAGTTCTTTGTTGAGGGCTAAATAAATGACCGATATTATAAATAATCAGCCTGTATTTTTAGTTGCATCAGTTAGAACGGGTAGTACCCTTCTGCGGTTAATGTTGGATTCTCACCCGAATATTGTGAATCCAGGTGAATGTGATTTTTTATTTGATCAAGTATCTGATGATGGGACACCACCAGATGTTGACCGCTATCGGGAATGGCTTAAGTTCGATAGAATTTTTCTGGGCAAGAAACTTGATGTAGATCCAACAATGAATTATGCAGGCCTGATGGATTCTTTTGTAAATCAAATGCAACAGCATGATTCTGTTATTGTGATGAATGTTCACCGTCACTTTTTTCGCATACCAAAAATATTTCCCCGTGCAAAATATATTCATTTAATCCGCGATGGCCGTGACGTTGCCCGATCTTGCATTGGTATGGGATGGGTTGGCAATGTTTATTATGGCATTGACACATGGCGTGATGCAGAAACCGCATGGGAAAAATTAAAGGATACTTTACACCCATCGCAATATATGGAAATAAAGTATGAGGATTTGCTAGAAGATGTTGAACTTGGTTTGGGGCAAATATGCCAGTTTTTAGGTGTTGCATATTCGGAAAGCATGATGGATTATGCGTCTAAATCTACATATTCCTTGCCAGACAAAAGGCTTAGCTATCAATGGAAAACCAAATACAACAGACGTGAATTATCATTAGTAGAAAGCAAAGTTGGGGACATGCTTTTAAGCCGTGGGTATGAATTAAGCGGAGTGTTTGCATACGGGCCGAGTTTGATTGAAAAAGCAGAACTATATGTTCAAAATAAATGGTTTCGTATTAGGCGCCAAGTATCGGCCTATGGTTTTTCATTGTTTCTTCAGTACTATTTGGCGAGAAAACTTGGTATTTCCCAATGGGAAAGGGCGCTAAAAGCAAAAATAAACGCTGCAAATGCCAAGATGCTCAAATAAACCGTGCTTATCGGGTTGTCACACCCACCCACTAGGGGTAGTATGTTGAGCCTAATCGTCAATACGGAGCGAACATGATTATCGACGTACTTGAACGAGAAGAGCTCCCGTTCCCCCATTCGCTGCAGGAGTTTCAGCGCCTGTTCCCAGACGAAGCTGCGTGCGCAAAGTATCTTGAGCGTGCCAGATGGAGAGATGGCTTCGTCTGCCCGCACTGCGCGTCGGCTGATGAGCCACGGTACGTTTCTACGCGCCTTAAGGTACTTCGCTGCCGTCATTGTCGCCGCGACACCAGTCTCACTGCGGGCACGGTCATGGAACGCACGCACACGCCGCTTTCGGTCTGGTTTTGGGGTGCTTACCTGGTTGCCAGCCAGACGCCCGGCATGTCGGCTGTCCAGTTCCGGCGCCAACTCGGTTTGCCGTGCTACGAAACCGCTTTCCAAATTCTTCACAAGCTGCGTGTCGGCATGGTGCGGCCAGATCAAGACAGGATCGGCGGCAAGCCGGAAATCATCGTCGAAGCCGACGAAACCTGGATTGGCGGCCACACGCGGGGTAAAGGACGCGGTGTCCACGATATGGTGCTCGTGGCCTGCGCCGTCGAAGTCAGGCAACGCAAGCGTACCGGTAGCCTCAACAAGCGAAAAACCGGGCGGTACGCCGGGCGCGTCCGACTCGCGGTGGTGCCAGACCGGAGCACAAAGTCGCTGGTCGGCTTCATCGAAAGCGCCGTGGTGCCGGGTACCTCCGTTATCACCGACGATTGGAGCGGCTACTCGAAGCTGGGCGAGCGCGGCTTCTGCCACACCGCCGTCGCGGAGCGGGGCGACATGGAAGTCGCGGATACCTTTTTGCCCATCATTCATCTCGTGTTCTCCAATCTCAAAACCTGGCTGCGCGGCACCCATCATGGTGTCAGCCCTCAACATCTGCAGGCGTACCTCAACGAGTTCACCTTCCGTTTCAACCGCCGCTTCTACCCCTTCAACGCCTTCCGCTCCCTGCTCGGCATCGCGGGCGATGTCTCCGCTCCGACCTATGCGCAGTTCTATGCGAAAAAATCATGAGCTACTACATCTAGTAGGTGGGTGTGACAACCCGATAAGCACGAAATAAACTTTAAGCTTCCTCGTCAAGCATCAATACATGCCTAAGGCTTTTTCGACAGCACCTATATCAATCACACCATTCTGCGGCCGGATAGTGCGAAAGAAATCCGACCACACTGGAACACCTGAACCGCCATCGATGGCATAACTTTCCGGCATGGGTATCCAATCCGTAATGAGTATCGGTGGCGTCGCGGTGAACAGCGGCGAGGTGTTCTTTACTTGATCATCGTTTGAGTTGTTCGACTCCGTATAGCAAGCAACTCCGCATGCACTGCTGTCGATTAGGACGGAATTACTCGCAGACGGTGCGTAGGCCAGATTGTTCCGCACTGTAACATTGGTTACTCCGGATTCAATCAGAGCAGCAGCGAAATTCGTGTTAGCATCTTCGCTGTAAGCCGTATTATTGTAAATTCTAACTTGGTCTGGAGGCGGTGCAGGGCTGTTACTGCCACTGGGGCCTTCTCGCTTTACGTTAACGCAATATCTCCCGTTTGATCCTCCTGTCAAGTCGCAGATATTGTTCCGCGCGGTAATCTCACTGCCACCAACGACGATCGCGCTTCTGGTTAGCGACAGATTAGCCTGATACCAGTTGCGTTCAACTATCACATTTCGTACCCGCTCGTCATTAAACTCATTTTGCGGTCCCAGGTGCATCAAATATCCCTGGTTTCCGGCAAGGACTTTGTTATCTGAAATAACATTGAGTTCGGTATATCCACCCGTTGACCCACCCAAGCCGTGAGGCAGCTCGCTATTAAGATAACCGGATGATTCCGATGCGCATCTTCCATTGCTGCCAGTAGCACTTCCGGTTGCACACCATATTGGACCGTGCATCTTGATAATCAAGCCCCCTGCTCTGTAGAACGAGTTGTTCGATATAACCAGTTTGTATCCTTGCGGTATCCGTATTATGTGCGACCCTGTTGCCATATTGTCTGCTGTATTTCCAAGTGAATTTCCCAGAATGGCACTGTTGTTTAGTGTCGCATATATGCTCCAACCGGCACCGCTGCCACCCTGGATATGGATCGGCGTAAAGGTTGAGTCGACGATGGCAATCTGTTCATAAATGGAATGCCCACCGGGGGTGGTGGTGTTCGCAATATCCAACGTGGTCGATGCGAACGCAAAACCCTCATGCGCGTCATGTACATTCATTCGCAGAATCGTCAGTTGATCGATGCCTCCGCCTGATTGGAAGCCGTATGACGCAGACTTGCTCAGGCCATCAAAATCCAAATCCATTACCCGCCAATCTTTGATTCCAGGTGTCGAAGAGCCAGAAAATAGCAAAATGGCTGTGTCGCCTGTCATCTGTACTATCGGAGGTGCTCCCGTTGTACCAAATGCTCCCACGATTCCAGGCCCAGTTTTGTTAATTCTAGCTGATGATGGCGCGTTGAATGTGTCACCAGATTTGAAAAGTACTCGTTTACCCGTAAGCGCATAACTACTGATCGCAGTTGCAAAGTTTGACTCCTGCGCCGTGCTGGCGTCAGCAGGACAACCGCCCACTCCCGCGGTGGGGAGGGCTGTCGCGCCAACACATATGGTGTTCGTTCCCGCAAACACCGTATCGGGATCCTGAACCACGATCTGGGCGCAACTGTTCGACACCGTGTTTGTGCCGTCCGTTGCGGTCAAGGCAACGGTATAGATGCCGGGCGTCTCGAACACATGCGCCGCCACCGGGCCGGTAGCGGAGTTCTTGCTGCTGACGCCGGGTTGGGCGCCGCTTACCCAGGTGCCTGAACCGGGATCATCGAAATCCCAGCGATATTCAAGATCATGGAACGGCTTTGTCGTTGCGGTAGCGGTAGTGGCCGTGGCGTCAAAGAATACCGCCAGCGGCGCAACGCCGTTAAAGCGGCTTGGGTCATTGGAAAGGGTAATGGCGCCGGTATCCCCGGTGGTCGAGCAGCCGGAGATCATGCCGCCCGCCAGTTGCCAGACCCCGGTTGCGTCATTAGCAACGAAGGTTGCAGCAATGGTAAAGCTCGTGTCGGTTCTGCTGGCAACCGTGTAGGTGCCGTCATAGCTGGTGGTTCCGCTGATGGTGATGGCTGTGCCGACGGTCAGGGTGTTTGCCGAGGTGACGGTGACACTGCCTACGCCCGCACTGGCAAAACCGGATATGACCGAGGAAACGTTTGAGGGAGCGACGGTGATGGTGACGCTCTGGTTGGCCGACCCGCCCGCGCCTGTGCACGTTACGGTGTAGGTGGTGGTTGCCGTCAGAGCCCCTGTGTCGAATAATCCTGTTGTGCTGGTTCCGCCAGAGCCGGAAGATGAGGAGCATGAGGTGCTGTTGGTCGATGTCCAGCTGACTGTGGTGCTGTCGTTATAGGCGATTAAAGTTGATCCAGAGGATACGGATACGACAGGGGCGGAAGCGGAACCAACGGTGATGGTTATGCTCTGGCTGGTCGATCCATTCGCACCTGTGCACGTTACGGTATAGGTAGTGGTTGTGGTCAGAGCCCCTGTGTCGAATGATCCTGTTGTGCCGGATCCGCCGGAGCCGGAAGTAGAGGAGCAAGAGGTGCTGTTGGTCGAAGTCCATGTGATTGTGGTACTGCTGCCACTGGCGATTGAAGTCGAAGTTGCGGTAAGAAGTACGGTTGGGGTGGTAATGGTAGTTGTAGAACCCCCGCCGCCACACGCGGTAAGGACAGATACTGCCAGCAATACCGCAAAAAAGTTTCGCAGTATTGTTATTGAACCGGCTGCGCTGTTTTTCAACATAATAGTATCCTTTCGATGGGTCTATTGCTGAATTCAAGATTAAGCGTTTCGCTTTGCGCTGAAGCACCGGCAAGGCCATGTGCCGAAAGGTTTGAGCGCTCTATGATCCATGATTGGCGGGCAATATAGTCCTTTCTGTGCCAGCCATGCAATACCGCTCGTCCTTTCTGTAATACCGTCTGCCCTGAGATGTACTTCACATATATGTCAAACCTCTACCGTCACCCTGGCATTGCCAGAGGATATATCTTCATGGGACAAGTTTGGCAAATTCTTGCTATGCATGGAGCTATTCTTCCGGAAAATCGTTTTTCAGGGATGGCTCTTGCTTTAAGAGAAAACGGTGAAGCCATTCGCAGCATGGTATACATGGCCTTTCCCGTCGTCTTGGGTGCCGACGATGCAAAACGCTTTCTCATCTGCATAGACAATCGCGTTGCAGTAACCTTTCTTTGGCTTAGCTTATTCCTTCCCAAGTACCGCTGTGAGGCTGTCGCCTCGCAGGGTTTGTGGCGGACGTGGCACAAAACCGAACTTCAACTTGAAGTGCTTGCGGAATTCGAAAGGGGGTTCCGGGAAAAAGGAAGGGCGCAGTGACGGGTCTGATAGATCGCGTTCCAGAATTTGTTTTGCGCTATCGGTAAGCCGGGTGCAGGCATGCGCTGGCTCCAGATGACGCGCCGAAGTGAGGCTCAGGCTTTCCTTAACCTGGACCCGGAGGATGCCAGGTACCAGCGATTGCGCCTCGTTACACGCCACGTTATCGCCCGAAAAGAAGACAGTGGGAATTTTCGCCAGAGCCCATGCGTAGAGCGCCCGCAGGTCGAACTCTCCGATGGGTCGGCCATTCAGTTTGTAGCTGCGAATGCGTCGGCTGCTGTAAGTATGGGAGAGGGTGCCACCGCTTCCTTCCATTGCATGCTGACCAACGAAGCCCAGCGCATCGACCGGCACCTCTCCCCTTAGCGACTCGCGCAGCAGACCGGTGAAGTTCCTGGCGTCATCGTGACGATAAAACGTTACGCGCCGATCGAGTCGTTCAGGAAGCAGGCCGCCACAGCCGTGGCCGTCCCAGACTGAGATGCGCAGCAGTGTTGGACCTGGAATGTCAGGGGGTCCGAGCAGGGCTCTTATGACACTGTTTACCTCATCAGTCGCCAGTGCTTTTGCAGCTTCGTGACGCGGCCCGCTTTGCGTCTGTTCCCAGGACTCGACCCCGGCCACACCCTCGATGTCGGTGACCAGGAAAATATGCCGCCAGCCAGCCATTGCCTGCTTCCTCACTCTTTCAGCTCGGACACGATCCAGCGCGTTTTGCCGCTTGCCGCGACCGGCAGCGAGTCGACAATTCGCACCACCAACGACATTGTTTCGCCGAGCGAATCGCAAATGGTTTTTTCGACGGAACGCTTGACCTTTTCCGCCGATGCTCCAGGCACGACGATTTCAATGTCAAGACTGTCGAGTCTCCGCTGGATTACACGAAACTGTGCAACCTCCGGCAGGCGGTCGAAGAGATGGGTGAAGAAAAGGCCGTGAATCATCCGCCCTTGGGGTGTTCGGATCGAGTCATGCACCCGGCCGCCAAGTTCCTCGATCAGCGGCAAAGTGCGACCGCAAGCGCAGGTCTTCGCGCTGGGTGCGGCGAAATCTCCGATTTTGTAGCGCAGAAGCGGATGTGTCCACTCGTTCAGATTGGTGATTACCAATTCCGCCTGCTCGCCTGGCATGGCCTGCCTGCCGTTAACGAGAAACTCGATCAGCAGATTGTCATGGCTGACATGAAGGCCGTGATCGGGGCATTCAAAGGCGATTATGCCAAGTTCGGTGCAACCATATTCCGTTACGGTCGGGCAGCCCAGGACAGATTCGATGCGGTCGCGCTGTGTCCGGGTCAGTCCTTCTCCGGTATAGATTGCCGCCTCAATGCCGAGTTTTTTACCGTCGAGCCCGAGTCGCTCCAGTCCGGTACAGAAACGCAAGAGACCTGATGCAATTGTCCGCAGCATGCGTGGGCGGGTGTGCAGAAAGGTCTTGTAACCCTGGGCGATGGCCGCGTCATCGAGCATGTAGACATCGACCATGCTGATATTCTTAAGTGACCAAGACACGCGACGCTTGAGTGCGGCGAACCGGCCGCTTGCAGTGCCAGTAAGGTCGGACAGGCCGCTCCAGATCATTCCTTCGCGGACACCGAAATCCATGCCCCACCAGCGCCGTCCCCGCGCCAGGGCTGCGAAGGTGTTGGCGCTAATGGAGCGTCGATCAAGGCGAAAGAAAAATGGCTCCCCCGTGGAGCCGCTGGATGCCCAGACGTCATAAGGGGGACTTTCGCCGGCTGCTTCGAACCTGTCGTAGCCGGCCCGCAGATCGGTTTTGGAGATGATCGGCAGGGCGTTGATATCGGCAAAGCTGCGCAGGTCGCCTGGTTCAAATCCGCTTTGCTTCATGGCATCGCGATAGAACGGGACGCGCGCATGGCAGTACGTCAATAGGTCGCGCAGTTTCGCCAGATTCTGCTGTTCCACCTGCTCTCTGGGTAGCCACTGGCTTTGTTCCAGCGCCGCCAGCGCGGGTCGGTAATCCCAGCCACGAGACGTCTGTACCAGGTCTACCCAGGTCTTGGCAAAGCGATTACGTATCATGTGAGCCCTTTCCGGCAGTGAGTTGTGCATAGAGCGTCAGGGTGCGCTCGGCGATGACGCCGGTGTCCCACATCCTGCGTGCGCGAGCTTGTGCCTGCTGTCCGAGGCGTAAACAGAGAGCAGGGTCACGGAATAGCCGCGCAAGGCGATCGGCAAGTGCATCAACATCGCGTGCTTCAATCACGAATCCGGTCTCGCCGTCCTTGATCATTTCAGGTATGGCGCCCACTGCTGTTGCAATCACTGGAAGCGCAGCCGCCATCCCTTCTATGATCGAAACGGGCATGTTTTCGGTATGGGAAGGGAGGATAAGAACATCGGCATCGCGAATCGCCTGCTCCTTGGTATCCCCGGAAACGGTGCCGAGGAACTCAATTCTGTCGCGGATGCCGCATTGCAGCGCTTCTTGTTCGAGGAGAATGCGGGTGCCGGGATCACGGTCATCGCCGCCAAGGGCGAGCACCAGATTGGGAAACTCGGGTGCAAGTTTGGCGACAGCTTTGATTGCATCGAAATGGCCCTTGCGCTCGCAGAAGTTGGCAAGGAACAATATTCTTCGACATTGTCGTGGCGGGCGTGACGCCAACCGCTCGTAGGCACTGCAATCGACCGGGTTCGGAATAACCTCTATTGCTGTGCGAGGCTCGATTGCTGTGACACGACTGCGCCACTCCTCGGAGAGAACGACCAAACGCGTAGCTGAGCGCAAGATGAGGCGGATTAGCCAGCGTTGCATTCCGCCAGCGCGCTCGAAAACCTGATGAAAGTCTCCACCGTGAATGCGCAAAAGCGCCGGACGCCCAACTAGTCGTGCACCGAACATTATCGCCGCATGGCTATACAGGCTGCGATCGCTTACCGCATGGATGTCAGCGAGCACTGCGCCCGAACGTAACATCCGCAACGCGGTCTTGGCGATGAGCCAGATGCCGTAGGTGAGGCGTTCGGAAAGCTTGCGATCTCGTGGCTGTCGAAAAGTGCTGATCACATCGATATCGTAGCAGTCGCGAACCCGCGACTCGACGAAGGCGCGAACCGATGAGCTGACTCCACATGCCACTTGGGGTGGCCGCACCGGGCCAAAAACGAGGATTTTTTCCATTGCTTTACGCAGTTGGGCTGCATTTGTCAGAAGCGAAATTATTCGCGCGTAGCCTGTTGCCAGTACGAATAGTATTGCACCTGCAGAAGTGCCAACCGGTTTCTCCAAGGATCATTACTCTCTGAACTAGTTCACAAAGCCCGCTGCTTGGCAAAATAGCTTTCATTATTCTCTTCCATAGGCTGCTTAAGTGTCTATCACCTGTCGTCGATTGCTATGGCAGTACTTGATTAGTGCTAGTGGCGGTTTCCTGATCCGCGCCTCGCGCAACAGGCGAAAGAGATCGCGGGATCACCCTGCCTGGCGGGGTAAGGATGATAGAATCCGGAGGCACGTCCCGCGTGACGACACAGTTTGCGCCAACCATTGAATGGTCACCGATTGTGACACCTCCCAGTACGCGCGCACCGGGGTAGATGTCAACATTATTTCCGATCTTCGGTGTACCGGGGATTTGTCCCGTGCCCAGCGTGACATCATGGAAGATCAGGCAATCTTTTCCGATTTCAACATTGTTTCCTATCATGACGTTGGTGGGGTGGATGAGCTTCAGACCTGCGCCGATGCGAGTGCCGCTACGCCCGGCCCAGAGGTGGACGTTGTGGTGGCGTAACGTCAGTTTGAGAATGCGATACAGTATCCACATCGGAATCCGCAGGAATTTGCTGGGTAATGAATCTGCCCACATTCCAAACCGGTAGATCGCCACAATCCAGAACCCGGGATTTGTATACCATCTGCCATGATCCTCGTATTTGGTGATGTCACGCCGCAAATTCTCAAACATTATTTATTGCGCAGTAGTGGATGTTATTCTTAACGGGTTTGTTTGCCGATCACAGGCTGATCCGGGATGGCGGCGAGAACGGAGACAAGCTCGCGTGCGGCGCGAAGTCTTCCGGTTGTGTTCAGATGTCCGCCATCGTCAGTGTAGGAAGGGAACATCGCCGGCGCAACGTTGCCATTCCATTCTGTCGATACTGCTGACCCATCCGGTGCTGTGGACTCGATGCGTGCAATGTCAAAAATTGGTTCGCGTCCTTTGTATGCTTCGCGCATGAGAGAGTTGTATTCCTCGCGGCGCATGTTTTCGAGGGTTCCGTAGGGCGCGCGGCCGAGCAGCCGTTTCAGGCTTTGCTTGAATCCGCCCTGCACGGTGGTGAGTGGCGCGGTAACGTGCACAAAGGCCGTGCCGGGGTTTCTTGCCTTGAGATCATTGATAGCGGTTTGATAGCGGGAGAAGAGCGCCTTCGCGTCCGTATTTGCGGTGAAGTCAACGTAGCAGAATTTTACCAGCGCAATGTCGAGTCCAGTGGGCTGTTGCCCCATGGCCTGTTCGAAACTCCTGATTTTGAGAAATGGATCTCCATTCCTGTCGACCAATGCGTGCCCGAATGTTGCCGGTCCTACGCCTCCGGCATTCTGCGTCTCTGCCATATGAACGGGGATGCCTGCCGTATTTGATAGCTGGCTGACACCGTCGAGAAGGTTTCTGCCAACCGACCGGTGCCCGAAAAATATTTTACGTTGCGCGATATGCTGCAGGTCTGCACGGAGATTTACGTCAACGTCGGAGGCAAAGGCATCGGCTGAAGCTCCAACGGTGGCAAAGGCAAGAAGAGTACCCGCAACTGTTTGAAAAGCTGACATGTAATTCTCCTGAATTCTTAAAGGTAAATATAAAACGGATTAATCAGCAGTCAGCAATAAAGGCTACAAAATTACTATTGACCTGGCCAGCAAATAGTATAACCGTCATACCGGCGAAGGCCGGTATCCAGTGGCGCGCAAGGCGCGCCGATAATTTGTTTTTGCTGGATTCCGGATCAAGTCCGGAATGACGAGGTTCATAGTGTTTGTTTGCCGGATCAATAGTAAAACCGCATTGCATTAGGATATGGTGTAGCCATATTTACTGACGGCTGTGTATTCACTTGTAACAGGCATTATTCTACACTTAAGTCAGTGTGTTTAGTTGGATGGAATAGCTTTCAGAGCGGGCGGTAATTTCTGATTTTTGTAAAGATTACGCAAGGATTCGAGAAGTCGCTCGCCAGGCGGCCTGGCACAGTGCAGATAAACCCTGAATAACCCGCAAAAGCTCATTTTACGATAACGGATCGCGACCTCCTCGTCGCTCGGTCCGTCCGGGAGTCCGAGGTGAAGTGTCATATTATGGTGCTCAACGGCAAAAAGCGGGGCATCCCATAGAAATTGCGCCGCACCTACTCTGGGCAGCCGGATATGGAAGTAGCCATGGATACCCATCATATCGAGTGCGCCTCCCCAGCGTTTTTTCCACTGAAGCAGATCATCTTCCGGGCGCCCCAGCGAAGATCCCATGTCGTAATAGTCAAAGCCATTTTCGATCGCCCATTCAAGCGCGAGGTAAAAATTGATGGAGTTGGTTTCACTCAGACGTTTGGAGTCGGAAAATATCATCTCTGGATAGCCGAAACGGATCGAACTCCAGTAGCGTATTCCCGCACGGGTGGTCACGCATCCGGTCTGGCAGGCGACCGCCTCGTTTCCCAGCATTACTAATTCAAGCCGCCCGAATTTCTGCGCCACCCTTCGAACCTCATCCGATCTCATTTGTGAGGCGCCGGGGCCGTGCCTTGCGCTTGCGTAGGGGCGGAGCATTTCCCGCTCTGCGCGGTTGATGCCGGTAATGTCGAGCACTTGTTGCATTCTATAGCGGCCCCGGCTTTTGCGCAGCCTGCGGCGCAATTCGCTTTCGAAGCCAGCCATGATCTCTTCGATCGGCTTTCCGAGCGGTACGATGAAGTGCAAAGACCGCGGCACGCGCAATGCGCCCGGGATCGGCATTTCGCTGACAATTGCGGTACGGTTTGATATATCCAGGCTCATTCTGCCGGTACAGACTTCAACGTCAGCGCCGAGCAGCGCCTTGGCCCATTCCCGCCGCGTTTTTCGGCCTGCATAGAGGATATCGCAGAGGCTGTTATTGCGGTGCGTGAGCCTGGTGATTTCCCATCGCCAAAGGCATGCGCGTCCAAGCTGTTCTCTTAATGATGCGGCTGTTTCTCTAAGCGAGAATCGCAGAGATGGTGATATGAGTTCCCGCATCATTGTTGCCGTTGTATGGATTTCACCGGCTTCGGCAGGCACATGGAAATTGCCCGAAATAAGATGAATAGGTTAGGCATGGGTGATTCATGCCGGAAAAAGATCAAGGGTGCGTTCCACCTCGGTGGGGTCGATGCTGAAACCACTGCCTTTCGGGGTGCCTACGACGAAGCCGAAATGCTGGTTATCACGGTCTGTCAGAGGCTTTAACGCGCTGACGAACCGGTTGGGCGGCTGCAAGGTTAATAACGAGCAACAGGATTGCAGTACAGCAATACCATGACAGAGTTGGCTACCCTCTACTCCCGCCACGGTTCGGGCTCCGGCACAGGCTGCAACTATGGTCGGAACATCAGCTTTCATCGGGTCGAGAATGCGAAAGCCCCGCCGGTCGCGCAGGCGCTCGGCAATCTCCATTTCATTTTGCAACAGACGCAGTTCTCCCATTTTGCCACGAAGAATAAATACGCCGGGATGAGTATCAGCCCTGATATGGGAAAGCAATCGGTTGCTCAAGGCGCGAAACCGCAAATGCCTGTTCCTGTTCTGTCCCAGGTCCTCAAAGATTATGAGTTCCTTAAAAAAAGCGTTATGCAGACGCTCCGGCTTCATGCCCAGCCAGTCTTCATAACCCAGGGTGTGCAATCCGGCGGGCTGCGCCGTGGTCACGGGAATGCCTTCGGCACATGCCAGCGGATAGGTCAGGCAATCGTCTATCAGCCATGAACCAAAGTATCTGTTTCCCCCCGCTGTGCAATATACGGCGCCGCAATCAATCTCTGTTTCCACTCGTACCAGTGGCAACCGGCTGGATCGGGGCGCCAGCCATGAATGGGCATCATCCTTGTAGAGCGCGCCATCAATTAACCAGACGTCTTTCAGCAGAAAGCCATGCGTAGGCTTGTGAAAGATACTGCCGCCTTCCATTGCGCGGCGCGGGTGCTCTGAAGTAAAAGCCCAGCCTGTTATACGTTCGATCTGACCGGGCAGGAAAAAGGCTGGGGGGGAAATGGAAGTTTCGCCCGGAGCGATCTCCCATGTTTTGATTGATGCGCTTTCCAGGGTGCGCGGCGCCTTACGGGTAAGAATCTTTCTAAGAATGTGTTCAATAGCGGCAAACGTCCATATTGGACGGACTTTTCTTGCCACGGAATGAATTACAGACATGCGGCCTTTCTGTTGGACGGAGTAAATGCATAAGTCAGACGAACATTTCAACCCTTTTTGCGCGCAATAAAATTTGCAATCCGGTCGATGGAATCGAGGTTGTCGGGCAGCATCTCGCTGTCCTCAACCTTGATGCCGAAGGTATCTTCGATAAAGAAAATTACTTCGAGCACACCCGTGGAGTCGATGATGCCCCGATCCAGCAGCGACGCTCCGTCTTCAAGCACTGCCGGGTCTGCTACGTAAAAGTTCGATGTTATGAAAGCGCGAACCTGTTCTTTGGTTTCCATTTAGAGCATTTTCCTTTCAAGCTAATAGACAGCAAACTCTATCAAATGCTTCATGCTGCCAACTGCCTTACATTGCATATTTTGAAGCATTGGGTAAGATTCTTTTAAGAAGAATAATTAATAAAAATGACATTAGAAAAACAACAAGAGGTATATTCAATCCAGAAGCAAGTTTTGTATGAAAAATGATCATATAGCAGAACGGGTGTATTAGATAAATACCTAATGTGCATTCCGATAGCCAGTTAATGTTGATTCCTGCCGGATGAAATCGATTAAACAGTAAAACTGCAGCACTTATGCCGATACCCAGTAAGTAAGGTACTCCAATGCCAGGCATGGGCAATATTGATAGATAAGCAGCCATTGCCAGAATGAATAGAAGCAGCGCAAACCGGACCGGTTTTAGCATAGCATAGTAATAGGCAAGAAAATTTCCAACTAGGACGCCATTTACCGCATGTGCATATTGAGCGATTGGTGTACCGATTTGTAGTGACCACGGTCTCCAAGCAGGAGCCATAATAAAAATTAAGATTGCTGATGCTGCGCACACATATCCGATTAAACATGGCGTTAAACGATTTTTTAACCAATCAAATACTGATAGGGTTATAAAAATGAAAGGCATGTACCACAAATGAATACTGGGGCCAGCTAAAACTCCAGAAATAATTCCATTGTCAAGTGGGATTAACGGCTTGTGTCTCGCGAGATTAATTACCCCATAAAATACAAACCACACAAGCCAAGGTATTAACAGCCTTTTGGCTCTGTTCATCACGTTCCTGGAATCCTTGTTGCTTTGCCCTGAAAGATAAAAGGAAAGAATAACAAATATGATCAGGCCTGAATAAGCTATATCACGGCCTACAGTGCTTGAGTGGAACCATATAATACCAAAGGCGCTAATTATCCGTAGAAGCTCAATATCCTGTCGTTTTTCATTATATTTGGCTATGTGCATACGCAAGTTCTCCCACCAAGTAGATAGTTCAATAGTAGAACTCTTCGCCGCGATGTCTTGTTCGCGCCCTTTATACTGGGTGCATAGCGCGCTTTTGGTTTCATTAGGTTAGCCCAAGCAGGGGTAGAAACCGCTCATTCTGAAGGCAAGCAGGGCAGGCATAAATTTTCCGTCTGAACCATGCACGCGGCTGGCGACCATGTCATAGCGACGAAGCTGGAACCGGTCTGCTTCCTGTCCATTATTCCCCCACGTAGTGGTCACCGCCCGGCGATAGCCGGCTTGTTCGACTGCGTGGGCGGTGCGGGCATCAGAGTTGCCGTTGGGATAGCAAAATGTTTCGATGGGTTGCCCGATGCGGTCTTGCAACACGTGGCGTGACTCTGCAACCTCATAGGTAAGCGCGCGATTATCACATTCCGGCATTAGACAATGCGTCATGCTATGCGAGCCGATTTCGTGACCATCTGCCGCCAGTTCGGCAATTTCCGCGAAGGACATGAGTCGTGCGAAATCGGGTGCCGAGGTTGCGCCTGAAGCTTCAACAAGCGTTTCAACAAGACGCAGTCTCGCTTCCAATCCAATGCCCTTTGAAGCATTCACCACGTTGCTCAACAGGCTACCCGGACCGCTTGCGGATAATCCGGCTTCTGTCAATATCCTCATCAGCTTCTCTTCTCCACCGCGTGCCTGCTTGAGCAAAGCGAGAATCGCGAAACCCAGGCGATCATGCCACAGGAGCTCCTGCCGCTCGACAGCTTTCACCGGAACAAAAAAAGATGCCTTGATGTGATGCTTCGCAAGCACCGTCCGCGCATATCTGTAATTGTCATACTGGGCGTCGTCAAAGGTAATGGCGAGCAACGGTCGCGCCGGATTCTCACCGCTCAGGTAGCGCTCATGCTGAGTCACGAGCGTACCGCAATCAAAATTTTCGGTAAAAAAATTCAGAAATGCATCGAGTTCTTCCGGCGTCACGGCTAGCCCAGGATAAGGATAGGACTGACGGTCAACTTCAGGGAGCACACGGTGAAAGGTCGCAATCGAGAGATGCATGCGGCCGCGCCGCGCAGGCGCTGTAAGTCTTATCAAGAAAAGGAGCCGGGCGATGCTGTTGCGAAGTATTGTTTTGCTGCTCATAAATAGAAAACGATGTGGGACAAGATAGCTTAACTACAAAGAGATGGAAATGCAGGAGTTAACATATTTGATTCAGTTCCCCACATCTCACGGCTTACCGCAAAAGCAGGATCATCAATTGAAACACTGCCATGCCGGAGCCAATGTACTTAAAGCCACAAATAGCCTTCACTAATGTTTAGATTTAGGATTAATCCAGTTCGAAAGCCGTCTCATAATTCTGCTTGAGCGCCGGATCCTGTTCTTCCTTACGCAGGTAGCAATTGCCTACCACGAGGACATCCAGTTCGGTGCCCATGAAGCAGCGAAACGCATCTTCCGGTGAGCCCACAATGGGTTCGCCGCGCACGTTGAAGCTGGTATTAACCAGTAGCGGACAACCTGTCTTGCGCTCAAAGGCTGACAACAGCGCGTGGTAGCGCGGATTAGTATCTTTATGAACGGTTTGAATGCGTGCCGAGTAATCTACATGCGTAACAGCGGGAATGTCGGAGCGGGGAACGTTTAGCTTGTCTATGCCGAAGAGTTTATTTTCTTCGGCAGTCATTTCGCGGCGCCGAGATTTCACCACACCTGCCACCAGCAGCATGTACGGACTGTCGCCGTCCAGTTCGAACCAGTCACTGACGCGCTCGCGCAATATCGATGGCGCGAATGGCCGGAACGACTCGCGGTACTTGACCTTGAGGTTGAGCGTCTTTTGCATGGTTGGTGAGCGCGGATCGCCCAGGATCGAGCGATTGCCCAAGGAACGTGGGCCGAACTCCATGCGACCCTGGAACCAGCCGAACGCCTTGCCCTGTGCCAGATCTTCCGCACTGTTGTCAATTAAAGTAGCGTCTTCGAGTACAGTAAACTTCGCGCCGCAACTGTTCAGGCGCGCCTCGATATCGGCCTGGGTAAATGCCGGACCAAGGTAAGCGCCCCGCATGGCATCACCACTTGCTTGCCGCTTCTGGCCGAGTTGCATGTGATAGCCGGCCAGCGCGGCACCCAGAGCCCCGCCCGCATCACCCGCCGCAGGCTGGATATAAATATGTTCGAAGCTGCCGTCGCGCAATATCTTGCCGTTTGCTACGCAGTTGAGCGCAACCCCGCCCGCCATGCACAGATTGCTGATCCCCGTTTCCTTGCGCAGTGACCGCGTGAGCCGCAATACCACTTCTTCAGTGACGGCCTGAATTGATGCGGCCAGATCCATGTGCTTTTGTGTTAACAACTGATCAGGTTTGCGTGGCGGGCCGCCGAAAAGATTGTCGAATTTCCTGTTGGTCATGGTCAGGCCGGTGCAGTAGTCGAAGTACGACATATCCAGCCTGAACGATCCGTCCGGCTTAACGTCTATCAGGTGTTTGAACATCAATTCCGCGTATTTCGGCTCGCCATAGGGGGCGAGTCCCATGACCTTGTATTCGCCGGAGTTAACCTTGAAGCCGGTGTAATAAGTTACGGCTGAGTACAACAGGCCAAGTGAATGCGGGAAATGGATTTCCTTGATCACCTCAAGGGTATTGCCTTTTCCGATCGCAACGGAGGTCGTTGCCCATTCCCCGACACCGTCCATCGTCAGTACGACAGCCTCTTCAAAGGGCGATGGGAAGAAAGCGCTCGCTGCGTGGCTGAGATGATGTTCGCTGAACAACAACTGTTTGTTCCAGTTTCCGTCTCTATCCAGTTTACGGAACTCCTTCATCAGAAGATCTTTCAGGAAGAGTTTTTCCCGCAACCACAAGGGGATCGCCATCGAAAATGACTTGATACCGCGCGGTGCGAATGTCAGGTAGGTCTCAAGCAGCCGCTCAAATTTAAGAAACGGTTTGTCATAGAACACGATGTGATCCACATCGCCAAGCCCGATGCCGCCTTCAGTCAGGCAATAGCCAACCGCATGCACTGGAAACCGGGAATCATGTTTCTTGCGCGTGAAACGCTCTTCCTGAGCAGCGGCAACGATGCGTCCGTCCTCGATCAACGCCGCAGCGCTGTCGTGATAAAGCGCAGAAATCCCAAGAACACGCAATTCCCTCTCCTCTCAGAACAACGTGTAAATAAACGGCGCAATTGCCGAACCCTGGGCCAGCACAATCAGCACCCCGAGAATAGCCATCATCACAAAAATCGGCCACAGCCAGTATTTTTTTCTGGCGCGCAGGAAGGCCCAGAGCTCTTTGATCATTTCCATATCAGCCTCTTAAAATTGATTATTCATGGAACCGGGAGGCGGCCCCGGCGGCTCACGCAGCATCCAGTATGAATCTTCATCTGGTTGGAATTTCAGGCGCAAGGGGTCTTTTCCGGTGAGTCGTATCACCATACCGAGCGGAGTTATTACAACATAGAAAAGGATGCCCAATGCAATTGGGCTGACCACCTTGCCCAGCAGTACGCCAAGCTTCATCCACAGCCGGTTAAGCCCTGCAAGCAACGCCGGTTTCACCAGCGCAACCAGCGCAAACGCTATGGCTACGCCAACAGACCACCACCGGATTGCTTCCCCGTGGAACAACGGCCAACCGGCAATTATCAGAAATACAGCCGCAAATACCAAGCCAAATACGCGGTCGGACGAGCCTTCTATATGCTGTTCTCTGTTAAATTCTTCGTGTGCCATGGTAATAATCCTTGATCAGGCCTTCAAGAGGCATTTCGCAAAATGTATTGAATCATAACCTGAATCAGTGAGCTTTTCCATGTTATCACTTTCAGACGATAACCCGATTACTCCAGCATAGAACTAAACAACCACCAGCTAAAGCTGGTGGGTTTGAATTACGGACTGAAAGTCCGGATACGCGTCGCCTGAACGACGCGTCTTAACAACTGGCTCCACTGCACTATCACCCCCTTCTCCCGCAGGCGGGAGAAGGGTTGGGGATGAGGGTCTATGTGAGGCAACAAATGTGGCTATAGCTCAACGTCCCTCGCCCTAGCCCTCTCCCGCCTGCGGGAGAGGGGATTTGTGTCGCAATTTCCATTCAACAATTGACTTGGAAAGCTGAAGTAACTTCGCAGCTAAAGCTGACCGGCTAAAGCCGGTGGTTTAAACCTTATGATTGATAATTATCTATTGACTGGCAGTAACACCGGACGAAAGTATCCTGCGACCCAATTCTTCAGCAATCAGTGTATGGGTAAACTCGGAGATATGATTGTAACCGTGTGGAACATGCATTTCGGCTACACCATCGAATTTCTGGAGAAATGATTCACTGGCGATGTACTCAATTTGCGCCATATCAAGTTTTGTGCGCAGTGCCGGCGGCATGGATGAGGTGAAATGATAAAGCGATGGCATCATTGGAATATCGACAACTATGAAACGAATGCCCTTGCCTGTGCAGAATCGCTGCATGCGTTTTAACAGCGCCGCAGCCAGATCTATCTGGTAATTAGAATATGTTGCGATGGTTGACACGGCAAACTCGAATCCGCCTGTTCCTGCAGTGCGGGTTCTGCTGTTCGCATTTGATTCTATGGCGGCTTGTTCGGCAAACTTTAACTTGAAATATTTCCAGGTGCTGTTAAAGAAGAGCGAGTAAAAATAAGAGTTCTCGCTGAGCCACTGTATGAGAGGGATGCTGTAGATAAAATTCTGGATATGCACACCGGGTATATGCTCGTACCTTTTCTCGATCAAACTACCCTTCCCTTCGAGGCCGAACAGTCCTGATTTCAAATTATCCTCGAAGTCATTTGCAAAAAAAGCGAGTACGACGACATCGGGATTGTATTTGAATCCTTCGTTCTCCAGCAAAGCAAGTTCCTCTGCATTGCTGAAACCCGACGTGCCAGTATTTATTACTTCTGCGGTTCGTTTATGCTGATTTAGCATACGTTCCAGGACGGCTGAAAAAGTAGAATCCTGCCGTACTTCATGCCCCTGTGTATGTGAATCACCCAGGCTCAGGACGCGAAGAGTGTTGGCAGGTTTGTTATAAGAAAACTCTTTTGTATTGCGAAACCCCTTGCTGTTGGTAACAAATTGCCATGTCCCGTCAACGCTCGTGTGCCAGAATTCGGCATTCGGACGGGTGCCCCTTATGATGTATTGCCCATACTGGTAATCTGTATGATAACGGGGGAACAATACAGTCTGTTCCTTATACAACAAACGCACCACGATCTCGCCTGCGGCCAAAGCGATACCCAGAGAGAAAATCATCAAGGCAACGTTGACCAAGGCGCCTTTTATCCGCATGGTTGAACACATCCGGGTTTGTTGGTTGTCAGCGGCGGCTTGAAAATGGCCTTCTGCGTGAGCAGATCGGCCATCATCTCTGCAGCCATACGCTGGCCGGCGCCATTCCAGTGGTCGTCGTCGTGAAAGTAGAGTGTATTTGCTTCACTCCGGCGGTATGCATCATAGAGACTTACAAAGGGAACACCCATGGTGCGCGCCGTATCTTCCAGCGGAGCTGTCTGATTGCGGCCGTCGTAGCCCGGAAACCGCTTGCGATCTATCTGCCACGAATCATACTGATCCGTCACATCAACCGGGTGTGGAATAAAAAGAAAAGCAAGAGGGACGCCTTGCCGGCTTGCCACGTCGCGAATCCTGTGAAGCACCGCTTTCATCAACGCAACCTTGTAAAGCGCCGATTCGCTTCCGGGGGTCAGGCTTACATCGGCGCTGTAGTAATCTGTGTGTGTATTTGTTACAAAGTCATTGCGATCGACAACGAAACTCCGGTATTCGCGGCCAGCTTCCTCGATCAGGAAATCCAGATTGGAGAATTTTGAGCGGTCCGGCGTCGTGCCAATGGAGCCTATGGTATTTCGCCACGCCCGTTTAAGAATGGATTCACGCTGCCCATGCTCAAACGAAGCTCGCACCGCAGGGTCGAGCTTCCAATAGTTTTCCGCAAGCGCTCCGTCCGCGCCAAGCCGGAACATCTTGTTGCGCATGAGGTCACCGTAGTCGTTTCCCGCAAAAATAGCCACGATGACGAGATCAGGGCGTAGCCTGGGCAACTCATTCTCCATTTTCAAGCTTATCTGGTCCGGCCCATAAGAGCTTACGCCCGCGTTCACCACTTCGACCTCCTTGCTGAGGCGAGTCGTAAGCAGTTTGCCAAGCTGTCCCGTAAATGTCTCTTCATCCTGACTGTAAAAAGCATGAATAAATGAATCGCCGTAAACGGCTACCCTTAAGGCTTTGCCGGCGGGCAGCAACTCGTTGCCGCGAAAACCTTCTGAATTGATGCGGTGTGTTACGGTATTGCCGCCATTCACCGGACTGCGCGTCATCACGCTGCTGCGGTTTGGGAAGAACCTGAAAATCAGTTTTTCGTCGATCTGATAAATGGGACGAAAACGCGGTCCGAGCGCAAATTCTCCGGCGATTTCCGTAGCGACGAGCATGACGAGGCTGGTGATGGCAAGGAGCAGGATACGGCCGGAAATTCTGGTTGGCAGCAGAGTGCAAAACGCGAGTCCGATACCGGCGGCGCCTATCAGCATTCTGGCCAGTCCGAAGCCTGTCCCGCCGCCGTAAAGCGGATGGTTGGAGATTGCGTAGGCAAACAGCAGCGCTCCTGAAAGGAGCAAAAGCATCCGGACGGTTCGCGTGGCGGAAATTGGAGTCAACTTGAAGCTCATGTAGCACAATGAGTGCGAATTCCCAAGTAGGAGGCTGCGAATATACCACGTCGCATCGAGCAACCTCAAATCCGGCGGTAGCGCCGGGTGCGATTCAAACTGATGTGGAAGAATTAAAGACATTGTGCGGCACTGATTTTCAACAACAGATCGCGAT
The DNA here is from genome assembly GCA_024653675.1 of Gallionella sp. Taxonomy (GTDB): domain Bacteria; phylum Pseudomonadota; class Gammaproteobacteria; order Burkholderiales; family Gallionellaceae; genus Gallionella. The sequence continues at coordinate 26,096 of JANLIB010000094.1, forward strand.
GCTGTACAACAGCGACCGGCGTACACTCCCTTCTCCCGCTGGCGGGAGAAGGGCTGGGGATGAGGGGCTATGCGATGCAGAAAGTGTGATGTTGCTCAACACCCCTCACCCTAACCCTCTCCCGCCAGCGGGAGAGGGAATTTGCGCGGCGATCTCCACTCAATGTAGTGAGTGATCTGGGGTGCTTCCACATCAGTTTGAATCGCACCCGGTAGCGCCAGACCGGCGATAAATACCGCCAACATCGTTGACACCTTTGCGCACGCTACGTAGACTGGAAGCCAGTCTCCGCTCCAGATTAATAAACCTCAAATGACAATGGAACGCCACCTGAAGGGTAACGCAGAACATCTCCGCAAGACCAGAATACAATGAGCGAAAACGCAGAGACTGAACGCCAATCACGCACAAATATTGCGGATGAACTATGGGATGTCGCCGTAATCGGCACTGGTATGGGAGGCGCGACTGTTGGCCATGAGCTCGCTAAGGCCGGTTACCGTGTCATCTTCCTGGAAAAGGGTCTTGCAGATTTTGCCGATGCCGGAGATGAAATGCAGCTTGATAATGCAGAACCATCCGCTCGGCTGAAGAATGGCAACTGGCCAACAAAAATCACCGGCAGCACAGGGGAAGTGCGGTCGCAGTTTTTTGCCCCGCTCGGTTGCGGTACAGGGGGCACCACACTGCTTTATGCCGCAGCCCTGGAAAGGTTTGAGCCAAACGACTTTGCAACTACATCGGAAACGAACCATTCGATGGATAGATGGCCCATTTCTTTCGATCAACTCCTGCCGTATTACCGCAAGGCGGAGAAAATGTTCAAGGTTTGCGGAACCAGCGATCCGCTTGGTGCTGACAAGGATTCACATCTGTTGGCGCCTCCCGGCATGTCAGAATGTGACAAGCATTTTTTCGAGTCTTTCAAGTCATGCGGCTTGCATCCTTACAGATTGCATGTGGCTTATGGCTACATACCAGGGTGCAAGGAATGCGGGAGCTATATTTGCCCACAAAAGTGCAAGGGGGATGCGAGAACCGTTTGCCTGGAACCGGCATTAAAAACAGAACACGCGTTTATTCTGGACAAGTGCGAGATAGAGCGCCTGGAAGCTGATGAGTCGAAGGTCAGGGAAATAATCGGGTATCGCGAAGGAAAGAAAATCTCTATACGTGCCCGAATAGTTGTGCTGGCCGCAGGCGCGTATTTCACTCCGGTGCTGTTGCTGAAGTCGGCCAATGAGTTCTGGCCCAATGGCCTGGCCAATTCATCCGGCATGGTCGGGCGGAATCTCATGTTTCATGTTTCCGATTTTATTGCCATCTGGCCGCGCGGCAAATATTCGATTCAAGGCCCGCGTAAAACTCTTGCGTTCCGGGATTTCTATACTTATCGCGGCAAAAAGCTTGGATTGGTGCAGTCAACAGGTTTAACAGCGGGCTACGGCAACATCGTGTATTTTCTCAAGGCGGCATTCGATCGCAGCCGCTGGAGATGGCTCAAGCCGGCACGGCCTCTGCTGAGAATTCCCGCCTATATTGCTTCAGTGATCTTTGGCAGTGCGACGGTTTTTGCAACGATACTGGAAGACAAGCCATACCGTGAGAATCGAATCGTTCTGGATCAAAACGAACCAAGCGGAATGCGTTTCGAATACACTGTGCATGACGAGCTACGCGAACGCACGGGATTGCTCAGGAAATTGATCAAGGAATCTCTTGCAGCACACCGTTTATTGATAGTCGGACAGGAAGTGAACCTGAACTATGGCCATCCCAGCGGCACATGCCGATTCGGCACGGATCCGGCAATCAGCGTGCTTGACGCGAATAACAAGGCGCACGACCTGAATAATCTTTATGTTGTTGACGCATCCTTCATGCCGTCAAGCGGTGGCGCAAGCCCCAGCCTGACGATTGCGGCAAATGCCTTGCGTGTTGCCGCGCATATCAACAACATCCTTGCCCGCGAAAGCAATTCTCGTGCGGGCAATACAGGATTCAGTGACGCCAGAACATGAGCTTCCTTTTCATCCAGGACGCCAGCGATTTTCTGGGGACATGCTCCTGATCTTTCTCGAAGATTATTGATCTGGTGCGCCCCGGAGGCAGATTGATGATTTTCAATGCCCAATCGACACAAGCAACCGGGTCGGTGCCGGTGAAATCGCTCATCTGGGTTTTCATGGGACCGGGTATCCACTCGATGCAAAGAATGTCGGGATAGGCGCCACCCAGATCAGCGCCGATCGCTTTTGTGAGCGCGTGCAGCCCGCCTTTCGATGCGGCATAGGCGGAGCTGTTCGGAATTGGAGCGAGATCGGCGTAGCTTCCTACGTTAATGATGCGGCCACTGCCTTGCCGCATCATTGATGGAAGCACAGCCCGGCAACAGTTCGCAACCCCTCCCAGATTGACCGCTATGGTCCGCATCCAGCTTTCCGCATCCTGATCGAGGAAACCGGCTTTTGGGTAAACGGCAGCGTTGTTGATTAATACATCGATTCTGCCGAACTTTCCAACAATCTGCTGCACAATGTTTGTGACAGCCGCAGCATCGGATACATCAACCATAATCCGGCTGAAACGGTTGATTACTGCCAGAGACTCTGTTTCCGCCAATGTAGAATCGCGGCTGCCAAGCCCGATGACAGTGGCGCCGCGTTGAGTAAGACCAATTGACAAGGCGCGTCCGAGGCCTGAACCAGCGCCTGTTACCATTATTATTTTGCCGCTGACAGACATTTAAAACCCCCCAAAAATTTGTGCTTGCATGGTACGTTCCTTATTTATTGAGCTATCAATTGAAAGCCTGACAAAAAGTGGGAAATAGGCGCCAATGTATGCCGAGAGTTCTTGCTGGCAATTCATGAAAGCTGTATCCCATATCTTTGATATTTTATCAAGCCTATAGGAAGATTCTGTTGTTGATTGGCTAGGCCGGCGAGCGCATCTAAAAACTGTCAATGAATTCGCGTATTGCATCTATCAGTTCATGCGACGCATATGGCTCGATAGTCTGGTACCCGTGCAGATTATCTATTCCTTTTAATTGGTTGATTAACTCACTCTCATCCAATGCCACCGCCACAGAATCAAATCGGCGGAATTGTTCCGAAGTCGCAATCTGGTGGTCGTTGCGTGTCTCGCGCAGGTCTGCGCGTCGCGGCATGATCAGGATAGGCTTGCCCAGTTGCAGAGCAGTGATGATTGATCCCGTTCCGGCGTGGGCGACAATAACTTTGGCAGCCTCATACCGCAGTTTGAATTCCTCTGTGCTCAGAAACGGTACCCATTGGATATTTAATGGGCGATAATCGGTCTGGCCAATTTGCGCGAAAACATCATCACGCCCATGCTCTAACGCCCACTGATCAACAGTTTTCACCAGCCGGTCGAAAGGCATTTGAGCGCCAACGGTCACGAAGATCATAATACCGTCCCACGATACAACGGTCCATTCGGTTTGGCCAAATGCGGCCACTGCGTCAACCACAAATCAGCGTGTTTGCCGATTTTCTGCCCCGACATAGACAGTTCTTCCACGTTGGCGATACTGTCCAGCCAGATTGTTCTGGCACCGTACCACTTGGCGAGCCGCAGAGAAAAATATCCCGGCAATGCTCCCGTAGATATCACCACATCAGGCCTTTCACGCAACATAATCCACATTAACTTTGCGAGTGTCTGTGCCCAACGCCATTTGTCCCACCGGGTCACGTCCCGGACGGTGTAGAAGCGTGCAGATCCAGCTCCGCTGCGGTACGTTTTATCTACCGTTGCATACGCTACGTCGTGCCCTACGAAAGCTGGCGCAATCCTGATCAGTTCAACCCAATGTCCCCCGCCGCTGGAAACGGCCAATATCTTTTTAGAGCGGGTATCCGCTGACTTTCCAGTGTCAGTCTTACTGGTCATTATTCAGCTAAGGGCTCAACAAAACATCGGTGCCATCACCACTCTTCTGTTGCTGTGCCTGCCGTATCCGTTGGTGGTACCGGTCTACTGTTCTGCGCTTGCCAAAAAGGAGAGAATGCAATTCGAATCGCCGCAGAAACCGGCGAAATTCCCTGTTTTCAAACCTGGGCACCCCAGCAAACATGGCCTTGAGGTATCCCCAAAGGATTCCCCAGCCTCCAATGATATAGGGCTTCTCAAACATCCGGTACAAAGCTACAGCCGTCACATAATAAAGAGCGGAGCCCATGAAGTATTTTCCGAACCCCCAGCGCAAGCGACCCACCCAGATGCTGTGCTGGCTGCTACCCATCTGGCGCAAGTGGATGAACCTGAGTTCCGGTCGATCTTCGGACTGTGCAATCCAGCCCTTCATCCGGCACATGTGGCCGTCAATTCCGTCCCAGCTCACTTGCCGGACAAACCCCCCGATCTCCTTAAAGGCGGTTATCCGGTAAAGCTTGATTTGGCCAACAGCATTTTCATCTCCCAATCGTTCAGAGGTTAGCTGGCCATCCTTTTCGCGCAGATAGGGTTTCCCGGAAAAATTTGCCTGGCGTGGGGTGCTTTCCATTTGTTCAATGACATGTTCGAAATAGGCCGGCGGAAGATCGAGATCGAGATCCAGCTTGCAAAGGTACTCGAATTCGTTCAGGTTAACGGCATCCAGCCCTGCATAAAACGCGTCAATGACACCCGGGCCGACTGCACGCCCCCCCCGATCGCTTCGGGTCACGATTTCAATCCAGTCATGCCGCCTCGCATATTCCGCCAATATTTGCGGGGTCTCGTCTGTCGAACCATCGTCCACGATGATCCACCTCGCGGGCCGGATCGACTGCGCAATCACGGTATCCAGCGTCTGTCGCATGTAATCGGCTTCATCGCGGCAGGGAGAGATCAGCACATAGCTATTAACGGTTTTCATGATGGAAGCTTACGCATAAAATAACGATGAATTAATCTTGGAAAAAGCGGCTAACAACAGATGGACATCGATTGCAATTAGCTCCTGAGTATAAATTTTATCACCCATCAAGCCGAAATCTATCTTGCACTAAGTTTCACGACAATACGGCTTAGATCCACGATTCAAGGTCGCCGCTTTGCGGCAAATTAGTCGAATGGCTGACTCATTCTGGGTTGGATAATGCCCCAAATTCAGCCTTGTCACTCAGCACTTCCTCAACCAAATCCAGATCAATACGTTTAGCCTCGGCAGAATATCCATAAACCAGCGCGGTATTGCAAAGGATATTGATGCGCCTGGGAACTCCCTGACTGGTCTCAGCTATCCTGGCACATGCTTCGGGAGTGAAGAGGGGTTTTTTCCGTCCGGCAACTGCCAGCCGGTGCTCGATGTAGTTCTGCACATCAGACGCTTCAAATGGCTTAATGTGGAAATCAGCTTCAACGCGTTGAGAGAACTGTAATAGATCAGGCCGCGTAAGCATGCCTTTCAGTTGCGGTTGACCTACCAGCATGATCTGAATCAACTGGTTCTTGTCGGCATTGATATTTGAGAGCATGCGCAAGGATTCCAGCGCTGCTGGGCTGAGATTCTGCGCTTCATCAATAATCAACAGCACTCCTTTTCCTAATCCATACTGCTCAATCAGAAAACGCTGGAATGCGTCATAGAGTGCCACCTTGGACATTCCTTCATACGGCAGTCCCAGAGCCAGCATGATCCATTCCAGCAAATCTGCAATTTCGCGGTGCGTGTTGTATACCAGGCCAACCGTGACATCCGTCGCCAGATTGTTGAGCAGATGCCGTACCAGAGTGGTCTTGCCGCAGCCGATCTCGCCGCTGATTACCGTAAACCCTGCCTTGTTCTTGATTCCGAATTCCATCATCGCGTAAGCATAGGCATGCCGGCGGCCAAAATACAGGTAGTCCGGGTCAGGCTGAATCGAAAAAGGATTTTCCTTTAAGCCATAGAATGCTTCATACATGTTATGTCGATATCCCGTGTGCAAATACTACCATTAACCCAAATAATCCATTAGAAACTTCAACCCACTTACCCCTTAGTAAAAGGGGAATTGAGGGGGATTTTATATCCGCACGACATTTGAATCCCCCCTCACCCCCTTTTTTCAAAGGGGGGAATGTTCCGTTGTACCCAGACTTACGTCTAATGAACAATCCAGGATTAACATACACGAACCCAGTCAGTCTGTGGCATTCATTTTTGGCTGCTGCGCTGCGTGATGGGCAACGCTGGATTTGATGTCCAGCGCCAGTTTATCCAGCATTCGATATCTGCGCCGATAGGTGGCGCGCTTGCGAGTAGGGACATTGCTCATACTCTTGCGCCTGATTATGGCAGGAATCTCGAAAAAGCCGTTATCAAGTGCCTTGCCTTCGTGTTCAACCCACACCTTGTTGTAGGAAACCATCACCTTCTCTTTGTGCCCACCACCAAAATACGGGCTGTTGTGCTGACGAAAGTCGCCGGAAATCGCCCAGATTTTATGGATTCCGAATTCCCCGCACAACAGCTTGAGCGCTGTCATGAGTAAGTCACGCGGCCTCATGCCATGAAGCGCATGGGTAATGTCGCGATAAATGCCCCGGGCGGACATAAAATTGGATCCTTGCAGCGCGCCGACAAATACCACAGGTTGATTACCATCCAGGCCAAGTGTGAACACAATGGAATATACGCGCTGTTCATTGACGAACAGATTGAGAACAATCTCCCCTTCACGCAGAAACCAGGCGGTCTTGTCCAGCACCAGGCGCAGTCCATCATATTCATCCAGCCGTGCCAGATCAACTTCCTCGAACGTCGCGTGTGCAATGATCGCCTCATGGCCGCCCAGCATGCGGTAATGCTGATCTATAGTCGCCAGCCGGCGTTTCATAGTCCAGGTGAAATTTATGTATGGCCAGTAGATTGCTCCGCTTATTAAGAGGAATCGCTTCAATGCCTGCGCAAGCAGGGGATTATCTGAAATATCAAACCATTTCCGGATGTCCGGAAGGAATATCAATGCATGGCACAGCAGTTTGATCTGGTGTTTGATGCTATTCAATGTCAATGTGGGATGCATAGCCCGTCCCAAACGATGGACACGACTTAATGTTTCGAAGATCCCAATTCCCATTCAGTTACCCTTGTATGATTGCGGCTGCCAGCAAGATAAAATGCTTGCCGGCTATGTTAGGGTCGGATACTGCTGAAATGCATCTTACTATTCGAAATTAATCCGGAATTATTGTTGGAGCTTTACATTGGCGATACAAGTTTTTCATTTGTACTCGATCAGGCGTGCCGTCTTTCCGGCCAACCTGTTATATAAAAAATTTATCTGCCCCATTGCTTCCGGGAACTTGCCCAGCACCAGAAACAAAGCGCGCCACCAGTTTTCCCTGACGGATCGTGTGCCGCTCAAGGCGAGACGGAAGACCTGCGCCGGATAGATCAGCAACAACGCCAGACACCATACCCCCAGGCAGGCAGCCAGGATGATAGCAGCCACTGGAATCCCCAAACCCCATATCCAGACGCGCCGCGACTCCTTCACCCGATGCATCTCCGGCGGCGCTCCGTGTAGATACGCTCCCTCGGCATAGGCGTACCCGCAGCGCCGTGTGCGCTTCCACCACTGTCCAAAGCGTGTTATTGCGGCATCGTGCAGCGTCATTTCCTCGCCCAATCTCCATATCTTCCAGCCTGCCGCCCTGAGCCGCACGCAGAGCTCCGGCTCCTCTCCGGCAATCAGATCGTCACGATATTTCCCGGCGCCTTCAAATGCGTCTGCGCGCATCATCGCATCGCCGCCGCAGGATTTTGCTTCACCCACTGGCGTATCCCATTCGATGTCGCACAACATGTTATACACCGAACGATCCGGAAAACGTTCGCGCCGCCGGCCGCAAACTACGGCCACATCAGAATGTTCATCAAGAAACCGTGCCGCCTTCTCCAGCCAGCCGCTGACAACCTCGCAGTCTCCGTCGGCAAATTGCACGTAAGCCAGTCCCGGCGCTGTTTTGCGCAGGAGCTTGAATCCCTCATTTCTCGCCCTTGCTGCAGTGAACGGAACTGTCATGTCAAGTTCGACTACCGCGACATTAAGGGTGCAGGCCATGTCCACCGATCCATCGGTTGAACCGGAATCCACATATACTACTCTTCCCGCCTGCTCTACAACAGACATGAGGCACTTGCGAAGGCGCTCGCCCTCGTTGCGGCCTATAGCCACTATCCCGACCGACGTTACCTGGATCCTGTCATCAGTCATCCGGCATTATCCATTCCAATGAGGCAGCCGATGTCACCTGCTTGAAATTCCGGCAGTCAATACCAGTTCCAAGCCATTTTCCCAACTGCGCCAGGTCATGATCAAACGCTGCTTCCAGTCGAGTGCGTGTTTCTGTTCCCAATTCCGGACGGTTTCGCATGCGTAATCTTGTCTTGACTGCATCACGCAGGGCTTGCGGTATGAAGTTGCGTCGAAGCCAGGTTGCCGGCCTGGATTTGACCAGCAAATTGTAGAAAGGAAATTTGCGGATACGTTCGCTGGAAACATTGTCCGGCTTCATATTCTCCACCCAGGCCGGCTGGCACTGATACCCGATAAACTTGCAGATGCGCTCCAGTTCTGCCTGAGGCTCACGGACTAAATGGTCGAAAAAGACCGGCAGGACGGCATCACGGCCAAAGGCCTCGAAATAGGGTTCGAGTTGCATTGCATAGCGGCCGTAGGCGATCAGTTCCGGGTATTTATTTACTGCTTCATCGATGCCGCAGTGATAAATCCCCGTGCTCCATTCATGAATGTAATGGGAAACAAGCCGGTCCACCGGATGACGCATCACATAGACAAGCCGCGCATCGGGCAAATACTTTCTCATGCGCTCAACAGTATCGGGGTGCGTTGGTAGCTTGGTGTAATGCGTGCTGGCCTCACCCAGGAGGCTGCCTTCGGGCGCATCGTCAAACAGGCCGGAATACCATGCCATACCCCTGGCATACTGCTCGGCATCACTGAAAAAGTTGGGTTCCTTCGGTGTGCACATGAATATTCCTTGCTGCTGAACCAGTTGCTGGTACAGCGACGAAGTCGCCGACTTCATCGCACCGATGATGACGAAATCCGGCAAACGCTGATTGGCAGGCTCGTTGTTCATGGATTGGGCAATGTATAGTGTTTAAGCGGGCTGCGCCAGTTAGTCCAGATATCCAGCCATTGCCCTTCAATGGCTGCCTTGTCCGACCTTCCCAGCAATTGCCGTGTTCCGGACACTGTTCGCCCCAGCCACCACAGCAGATTTGCGCTTATCAACCCAGGCCAGCCGCAGGTCTGATAGAAGTATCGGGCACGGGATTCATAAAAATACCTGGGCACGCGTTTCTTCAATCGTGCCTGTTCCTTCACCGGAGAACTTCCGCCGCGCAGATGCACTACATGCGCTTCGGGATTATGCACGATCTTCCACCCGGCTTTGCGTGCGCGGTAGCAAAACTCCGCATCTTCAAAATACATGAAATACCCGTCATCCATCAGCCCCACCTGCTGAAATACCTCGTCCTTCACCAGCACGCAGGCAAAACTGGTCCACTGGGGCCGCGCGATTTGCGTCTGTACCGGCATGGCCACGATGTAACGGCTGAGCAACCAGGCAACCAGGCCGGTTTGGGAAGCGGAGATCATTTCGCTGAAAGGCTTGGGGAACCGGAAACAGCTCTCCTGCCCCGCGCCATCCGGCCATTCAAGGCGCGGGCTGACCAGACCGGCCTCGGGATAACGCAATGCAGTATCCAGAATGATATGTATCGCGCCCGGACGTATCAGGGTATCGCTGTTCAACAACAGGTAATAACGGGCATGACAGGATTTGATTCCGATATTGTTTCCGCTGGCGAATCCCGAATTGTGTTCCGACTGAACAAAATGCACTTTGCCGGCAACGTCATGCTGTGCCAGCCATGCCCGAATAATTTCCGGAGAATCATCTGGCGAATTGTTGTCCACCACGACAACCCGCGCGTCTATGCCATCTATATCAGGCAAGAGAGTCGTCAGGCAGTCAATAACGTACTTTGGCGTGCGGAAATTCACTATGACAATAGATAACTGTAGTGGCGGCAATGACCGTGCTAATTCCATGTGCATCCCAATAATTCAACGATACTCACGAATAGAGTAATTTCTGTTGCCGGTTTCTTGCCATGTGTAGTACGGAAATTACTCAAAGAATCATACCTGAGCGAGGCCAGGCCATGCAAACACTGCAACCAATACCGAAGCGGCAAGCAATATCAAATCGAGTCTGGCTTGCCACAATCCATTGCGAGACATCACAAACGCATAAAAGGGGTACGCTATCCAATTAGCTGCGGCCACACCCATAACTATGCCTGCGCCTCCCCAATAATGGTACCCAATGAACATGGAACCAAACTGGCATGCAATCTGGATTGCGGTCAACATTGTCGAAGTGGCGACTTTGCCCATTGCCAGCAGTACGCCTACATAAGACCCCCACACACAACCAACGAGAGTCCCGGCAGCAAGTAATTCAAGCATGGGGCCAGAACCGTGATAACGCTCATCGTATAACACCTCCATAAGCTGAGAGCCAAAGAAGATGAATAACACGGCCAGGCACCAGCTTGGCAAAATGATTGCCAAACGCGCCTTGAACAGGGTAGCCATGAGATTTCCCGGGTTGCCGCGATAAACTTCCGAATAGGCAGGAAAAAATACTCTCCATGCCAGTTGCTGGATTGCCTGCCAGAGCAGAAGGCTCATCGTGCTCGCCAAAGTAAATAAAGCAAGCTGGCGCATGTCAAGCAGGGCGCCGAGCAACAGGCGCGCGCCCTCCGTCGAGACAAAAGTCAGGGCAGAACTCAATAATATCCAGCGTCCGAACCCTCTCATGTGACTGATCGTATCCCGGTCCCATGCGAATCGATTCTTTATGCCGTGAAGAACAACATGGCTCGCAAGCATTTTCAGGGAAACAGTAATCATGCTGCCCCAGACCAGCGCCCAAACTGATTGCATAAGCCAGGCAAAATAAATTGTGCAGAGCAGCCCCAGGGCATAAGTGCCTACCTCAATCTGTGTTACTCGCGCCGTTTCCAGATTGCGTTGTGCTGTGTATAACCTTGTCGAATTGAAACTGACAATGATTGTATTCAACCCGATAACAGGAAGCATGACGGAGAGAAGAGGTTCTCCATACAATCTGGCTATCGGTAAGGCCAGGGCGCAAAGCGCCACCCATACCAGAAAACCACGTATGATTTGAATCGTCCATACAGTATTCAAAAAAACCGGGTCATTTCCACGTTCCTTCTGGACGATGGAAGGGCCAACCCCGACATCGGTAAGCATGTGAGCGCCAAAAGCAACTGCCTGGATAACCGCCATCATTCCGAAAGCTTCAGGGAATAACAGGCGCGTAAGAATGAGATTTCCTCCCAGGCGCAGAGCCTGATTTATGCCGTAGCCGACCAGAGTCCATGAGCCGGATTGCAGTACACGCTGCCGGAGGGTGAGTTTGCTTTTTGATGACATTGGCTTAATGAATATCTGAATGTAGCGAGCGCAGGTTGTTGTTCTTGCTCCTGTTGCGTTTTATTATCGCTTTCGCTTGTCGCTAAGCCTGCTTCATGATGGATGTAGATGATTCTACACGAAGCGCCAATTTTTGTTCGCCTTGACGTTTGCCGTATTGGAGGGGCACATTTGTTCCATGAAATTTGAGCATGATTTCAGGGGCGCATCATTTACGATATAGTCTTACATGACTTATCTGCTTTGAATCCGGAACTGCCCATGATAAAAAACACGATCTTCTCTACTTTTGTTATTGCTGGTTTTGTGGCTCTCGCCTGCTGTAACGCAAGCGCCGGGGCATCCACCGATGCCAATGTCAACTCTCCTTTAGGGACCAACTTATCGAGTGTTGTTGACTGGTCTACTGAATGGGTATTTGTGGATGTATTCAAGATGTCGCGCACATGGACATCTCAGCGGGACGGGTCAGGCTGGGGGCAGGGAGGCGCACTTGATCTGGACCCCAATGGCTGGGTGAAATCCCTTCGGCCAGGGCAGAGCGCAGATGCCTTGATGCTGTGGAGAGGAAATGAGTCCGGTTCCCCGGGTAAATACCTTGTTCTTTATGACGGGGAGGGCACTTTACGGTTTTCGGGCAGCGCGACGGTGGAGAATACTGCTCCGGGGCGAATTGTCCTGAATGTTAATCCGAAAAATCACGATGAAGGGCTTGTTTTAAAGATCGTTTCCACAAATCCTTCCAATTACATTCGCAATATCCGCGTGATCCGCCCCGGTTTTGAAGCCACATACCAGAACCAGATTTTTCATCCGCTGTTTCTGGACAGAATCAGGAAGTTCAAGGTATTGCGATTCATGAACTGGCAAAAAATTACCGACTCTCCGCTGATTGACTGGTCTGATCGAACAACGCCGGATACTTATACTCAGACCGGCAGCAGCGGCGTGGCCTTGGAATACATGATTGATCTGGCTAACATGCTCAACGCTGATCCATGGTTCAATATGCCGCATCAAGCTTCGGATGACTTTGTTCGCCGGTTTGCATACATGGTAAAAGAGCGTTTAAACCCGAATCTCAAGGTTTACATTGAGTACTCCAACGAAATCTGGAACGGCCAGTTTCAGCAGTCACGCTATGCTGCCCAGCAGGGATTGGCATTGGGACTGAGCAACAAAAGTTCTGAAGCGCAATTACGATTCCAATCCAGAAGGTCATTGGAAATTTTCAATATATGGGAAAACGTATTTGGATCTACTGATCGCCTGGTTCGCGTGTTGGCAACCCAGGCTGCGAATCCATGGACTACCACGACTGTTCTGGACTGGAATAATGCCAAACTGAAAACGGATGCCGTTGCCATTGCCCCCTATTTTTGCGGGATTGCCGGCAGGGGCGACGTGAAGGGCATACTTGCCATGACGGCAGAACAGTTGCTGGATTATTGTTCCAATGAAATTACCACCAGAGTAAAAGAATGGATGAATTCGCAGCATACCGCTATTTCTTCCCGTGGGCTTGATATGATTGCTTACGAGGGAGGGCAGCATCTGGCCGGTGTTAGCGCAAATCAGAACAATCAGCAATTGACGGATTTGTTTATCAGCGCCAATCGCCACCCGCGCATGAAGGATCTATACGCAACATACTTGAACCAGTGGAAGGCTTCAGGCGGAGAAATGTTTGTCAATTTTATTTCGGTCAATGCGTTTGGCAAAATCGGCAGCTGGGGATCGTTGGAATACCAGGATCAGGATCCGGCCACTGCCCCAAAATACCGTGCGTTGATGGAGTATATTGCTGCCGACCCGGTTCACGGGCATCCCTGATTCCGCGTTGTTTGCATTTTGCTGAACAAGCCGGAACCAAAATACGTAGGGTGGATAACGCGCGCAGCGCGTATCCACCAATCCGCCGAGGCAATCCATTGGTGGAAACGCTACACTTTTTCCACCCTACATTAACCTGATTTAGATTTGCTTGGAAA
>JANLIB010000097.1 GCA_024653675.1 Gallionella sp.
CGTCCGCGTCGGCATTCTTGTGTGCTTTACCGTTTGTTGCCGACGGGGACGTCGGCGCTCCCGGTTGAGTCGGGCGATCAACCTATTCTGCGTAATTACTATATTGATCTGGCAAGCAGCATAAGTTCCACATCAGTTTGAATCGCACCCGCGTACATATAATAATTTGCGCAACCCGGTCTTTTTATGGATAATGCGCGCCCCTGTAAATGTATACAGGGGGGAGCGCGTACACCCGCCGCGCCTGACCAGGAGCAAGGAAACAGAATGAAAGCAGACATCCACCCGAATTACCAGGAAATCACCGTGACATGCAGTTGCGGCAACAGCTTCAAGACCAAGTCCGCGATGGGCAAGCCGGCGCTGCATGTCGAGGTTTGCTCCGAGTGCCACCCTTTCTACACCGGCACACAAAAGATCGTGGATACCGCCGGCCGCATCGACAAATTCCGCCAGAAATACGGCAGCAAAACTGCGGCGTAGCAAGCGTAGGGCGGGTCACACCCGCCTGATGCCGTACAAACATTCGGCGGGTGTGACCCGCCCTACTAAGGCAGCGTTTGCTGCCTTTTTCATTTGCAGCGACAATTGTATGGAGTGCGCAGTGTGTCTGCGTTTTGAAAAAGCAGCGACACGTCGCTGCACTCCATAACTTAGGGTAGCCTAAGCATGTACTTTATAAAACCCACCGACCCCAACCCCATCACACCCGCCAAGGCAGTGTTGCTCGGGCTGCTGTGCCTGGTCTGGCTGGGCACGGGACTGGTCGGGCACGATCCCTGGAAACCGGACGAGGCATACAGCTTCGGCCTGATCTATTCCATGCTGCAGAACGGAAACTGGCTGGTTCCCACGCTTGCCGGTGAACCTTTCATGGACAAGCCGCCGCTGTTCTACTGGACCGCCGCGCTGTTCGCCAGATTGTTTTCGCCGCTGTTGTCATTGCATGATGGCGCGCGCCTCGCGAGCGGCTTCTACACCGCGCTGACCCTGCTGTTCATCGGGCTCGCAAGCCGCAAATTGTACGGGGAGAATCGCGGCTGGGCGGCGGCGATCACCCTGATCGGCTGCCTGGGCATGCTGGTGCGCGCCCACGAGATGATCACCGACCTCGCGTTGCTGGCCGGCTGCGCGATGATGCTGTATGGGTTCGCTCACAGCCAGGAGCGCATCAGGCGCGCCGGCATTTCTATCGGCACCGGTCTCGGCATCGGTTTCATGGCCAAAGGATTCATCGCGCCGGCGCTGTTCGTTCTGATCGCCGCGCTGCTGCCTGCGTTGTTCGCAAAATGGCGTGTGCGCAACTATTTTCTGAGCATCGCCGGCGCCGTCCTGTTTGCCGTACCCTGGCTGACCATCTGGCCGTTGCTGCTCTACCTGCACTCACCGCAATTGTTCGCGTCCTGGGCATGGGCGCACAACATCGGCCACTGGCTCGATTACGCCAAAGCGGGGCCGGGCAAGGAATCCTTTTACTATCTGGAGAGCCTGCCCTGGCTGGCATGGCCCGCCCTGCCGCTGGCTTTCTGGGTGGTGTGGCAATCCCGCAATCGCCTGGCGCAACGCGACGATCTGCAATTGCCGCTGGTCAGTTTCTTAGTGATGCTGGTCACGCTCAGCCTGGTGCCGAACATCAAGGAGGTGTTTGCGTTGCCGATGTTGCTGCCATTGTCCCTGCTGGCGGCAGCCTCGTTATCCATGCTGAAGCGCGGCGCGGCGAACGCGCTGGACTGGTTCGGGATAATGACTTTCGCGCTGCTCGCCATCCTGATGTGGTGGGGTTGGGCAGGTTTGCTGCTGGACAACCACGCCAAGATCACACAGTGGTTGAAGGATTACCAGCCGGGCTACGATCCGGAATTGCAAACCGCTCCATTCGTCATCGCCATCATCGCCACCGTGTTGTGGGTGGTGATGGTATGGCGGGTCGGGCGTTCGATGCGCCGCTCGGTGACCAACTGGGCAGCCGGTGTCACACTGATATGGATACTTGCCATGACGCTCTGGCTGCCTTGGCTGGACAGCGGCAAGAGCTATCGCAACATGGTCGCTTCACTGAAACAGTCTTTGCCGAAGCAATACGATTGTGTCGCAAGCGAACACCTCGGTGAAGGCCAGCGCGCGATGCTGCATTATTTCGGCAACATCATCACGCGGCGCGGCGCGAAACAGCGTTGCGACCTGCGCCTGATCCAGGGCGATAAACTGTCAAGGCCGCTGCTCGACGAAACGCGCTGGAAGAAAATCTGGGAAGGCAGCCGCAAGGGCGACAAGAACGAGCACTACCGGCTGTATCGGCGGGTGGGGAGTTAAGGGCACCTCTATTAATCCAAACTCCGTCGCGTTACGGCGTTGCTCAAGAAATTTTATCGCTTACATATCAAACATATGCGGCGCGCTAAAATTTCTTTCGCGCCTTGTCTCGCTTAGGATTTTGAATTAATAGAGGCGCCCTTAACGGGGAAGGATCTTTTGCGGGAGCGCAGTCCCCTTATTTTCACAAGATTCGCGCCGCTTCATCGAAGCTCAGACGCGGACTGCGCGGGAACAGCTTATTGCTGTCGCCGTAGCCAAGGTTGATCAGGAAATTGGATCTGACCTTGCTGCCGGGGAAAAATTCTTTATCCACTTTCTCGTTGTCGAAACCGGACATCGGCCCGGCGTCGAGTCCGAGCGAGCGGGCGGCGAGCAACAGATAGGCGCCTTGCAGCGTGCCATTGCGAAATGCGGTGGCGTCGATCAGTTGCCGGTTGCCGGCGAACCACGAGCGCGCATCGGCATGCGGAAAGAGCGCGGGCAGTTTTTCATAGAATTCAAGGTCATGGGCGATGATGGCGGTGACCGGAGCGGCGCGGGTCTTTTCCACGTTGCCCGGCGCCATGGCCGGCAGCAAACGTTGCTTCGCCGCCGCGCTGCGCACGAATACGATGCGCGCCGGGCTGGAATTCGCGCTGGTCGGCGCCCATTTCATCAAGTCGTAAATCTGCTTCAACAGCGCATCGCTGACCGGCTTGTCCAGCCAGTTGCTGTGGGTGTGCGCTTCACGGAACAGGATATCCAGGCTGCGGTCGTCAAGCTGCATGGGCGCCTCCTTTGCTGATACGCCAGGGTTATATCAGTTAGCCATGGTTGGCGGACCAGGCGTTACGCGGTTTGAATTCTTTGCAGGAAAAAATCGCCGATCCATTTCCCAGCCCTATAGTCAATCGTGAGACGCTTCGGAACGAATGCTTCCGGCTTGACGATGGGGAAATCTTCCAGCGGCGGATCGCCCTCGAAATCGCTCAGGCGGCAAGCTTTTGTCATCACCGGCCTGAACCCGATCTTCAATTGCGGACCGGCCAAAGCAAAATTACCTGAATGCGCGTCCCGTCCGAACCGGACCGCTTTCCTGAGCAGGCAGCTGAAATAAAGCTCCATTTCAACAAGCAATGGCTCAGTGAGCTCTTTCATCTTTTTATCGGCGGACGAACTCCACTCCACCCTGACTTTCTTTCCAAGTATCTCGACTGTCGTTTGCATGTTTCCTCCTGTTTGCAGATTGAAGCCTTGTGGCGGAACCATGATGCCTTCCGCCACGCGATTGCCGCACTCGTCAGTTATTTGCCATGGCAGGTCGAGCACAAGGCGCTGCCGGTATTGTTGAGGCGCAAATAATTTTCACCGGAAGTATTGGCCGGTAGCGCCGCCGCACCATGTTCCCTGTGGCATGACGCACAGCTGATCACCGCTGCGCCTTTCACGCCAAACAACCGGATTTCATCGCTATCCGGCCGGTTGTTGTGGTTCCTGTCAAAAAATATGATGCCGGTGCCATACCCATTCGGCAGATTGAAATCCGGACTGGCTGTCGATCCATCAGGATATGTGACGCCGACCGGGTGATGATTTTTGGGATTGGCATAAATGGCGCTGAAATCCGCAGCAACCTTGCCGGGCGCATGGCAGGAACGGCAATCGTTTTCCTGCGCATATCCCTTCTGGGCAAAACCGTTTTGTGCGCACCCCAGGATGGACGCATTGAGCAACGCGATCGCAAACAACGCAGTCAGAAATATCTTTGGTTTCGACATCATCAGTCCCCGGAGAATTGGGCGCTCATGCACTATACCCCATTGTCCGTTGCGCGTCGCCCCGGGTTTAATGTGGAGTGCAGCGACGTGTCGCTGCTTTTTTACGGCCAATACAAACCGCCGGGGGTAGCCCGGCGAAGTTGCGTTTTCAGCGCTTTAAAACAAACGGCGACACGTCGCCGCACTCCACAATCACGGCAGATACAGCATCGGCTTGAACCCCAGTTTCCCTTCCATGCTCTCCGCACTGCTCCGCGCTTCGCTCTGGCTGGCATACGGGCCGATATGCACGCGTACCAGTCCGTCTTTGCTGGATAGCTTGAGCTGCTTGCCGGTGCTGCCGAGTTCGTTGCGCATTTGCGCCAGAAAAATTTCGGCATTCTGCTGCGACTCGAAGGCGCCGAGTTGCAGATATACGTTGGTGTTGCTGTTTTCCAGCGATGTCAATGAGGCAGCGGGCGCAGCCACTGTGGAAGCGGCAGCAGCAGGCATGCTGCTTTCCATCGGCTGGTTTTGCACTGAGTTGGGGGCGATGGTATTGAGCACGGCATCGGGAGAAAGACTTTCCACTTCGACTTCCGCGCTGCCATTGCCGATGATGCCGAGCTTGTGCGCGGCGGTATAAGAAAGATCGATCACGCGATCGTGCAGGAACGGTCCCCGGTCATTGACGCGCACTATGACGGATTTCTGGTTGGCGGGATTCGTCACGCGGGCATAGCTGGGCAGCGGCATAGTGGGATGCGCGGCGGTCATCGCGTACATATCATAGGTTTCGCCGCTGGAAGTGCGCCGTCCGTGAAATTTTTTCCCGTACCATGAGGCGATGCCTCGCTCCTTGTAACTGCCTGTGACGGTCAGCGGAGTGTAGGTTTTGCCCAGTGCGACGTACGGGCGATTGGCATAGCGATGCAGCGGTTCGTTTTTCGGCACCGCATCGGGTATCGCATCCAGATTGGCGGGAGCATCTGCTCCAGGCCCGTCTCCCTCCAGGTAGCCGCCCGCGCCTGTTGCGGCGGGCGCTGTTTCGGTTTTGCGCTGCGGAACGCCGCCGCAGGCGGCGAGCAGCAGGGTTGCCAATATAAGAATTGTGATGCGCTTACTCATGTGTTCTCCTATTTTGGTAAGTGGTAAGTGGTAAGTGGTAAGTGGTAAGTGGGGAGTGGTAAGTGGTAAGTGGGGAGTGGGGAGTGGGGAGTGGAAAAGCACTACTCACTACTCACTACTCACTACTCACTACTCACTACTCACTACTCACTACTCATGACCTGACTAATTTTTTGTGTGTTTCTATGCTCATCAGCATGCCAAAACCGAGCAGCAGGGTGAGCATGGATGTGCCGCCGTAGCTGATCAGCGGCAGCGGTACGCCAACCACCGGCAGGATGCCGCTGACCATGCCCATATTGACGAATGTATAGGTGGCAAATGTCAGCGTGATGGATCCGGCCATCAGGCGCGTGAAATAGGTTGAGGCGTTTCCGGTGATGACGAAACCGCGCCAGATCACGAAGAAATATAACGCCAGCAGGAACAGGCTGCCGAGCAGGCCGAATTCTTCGGAATAGACCGCGAATATGAAATCGGTGGTGCGCTCAGGCAGGAAATCGAGATGCGTCTGCGTGCCGTTCAGATAACCCTTGCCGAGCAAGCCACCGGAGCCGACGGCAATGGTCGCCTGGATGGTGTGATACCCGTTGCCCAACGCGTCCTGCGAAGGGTCGAACAGCATCAGGATGCGATGACGCTGATATTCGTGCAGCATCGACCACATCACCGGTGCGCTGGCGATTGCCGCGACCAGCAACACACCCATCACGCGCCAGCTCAAGCCGGCCAGGAATAATACATAGAATCCACTGGCGAGAATCAACAACGATGTTCCCAGGTCGGGCTGGCGCGCGATCAACGCGATAGGCATGAGCAACAGCAGCGAGGCGATGAAGTAGTTTTTCAGCGTGAGCGTGGCCTCATGCTTCTCGAAATACCATGCCATCATCAGCGGCACGCCGATCTTCATCAGCTCGGACGGCTGGAGGTTGGCCACGCCGAGATTCAGCCAGCGTCTGGCGCCATGGCTGATCTCGCCGAACAGCGCAACGGCGACCAGTAATACCATGCCCAGCACATAGATCGGCACGGCGGTGCGCATCAGATAATGCAGCGGGAGATTGGCGACCAGCCACATGCAGGTCATGGCCACCAGGATGTTGCGCATCTGCGCCAGCGGACGATCCATGCTTGCGTTGTCTGCGCTGTACAGCACCAGCAGGCTGGTTGCCAGCAGCAGGCTGACGCCCAGCAGCAGCGGACGATCAAGATGCGCGATAAAACGCAGCCAGAGTTGGCGCCTAGTCATGTTCGATGTCTTCCTTTTCCTTCACGTCTTGCAACGGCTTCGGAACCTTGCCCAGCAGGTAATAGTCCAGCACCTTGCGCGCAATCGGGGCTGCGGTGCTGCCGCCGTGCCCGCCATTCTCGGCCAGCACCGCCAGCGCAATCCTGGGTTTTTCGGCGGGAGCATACGCGATAAACCAGGCATGATCGCGAAGCCGTTCGTCTACTGCTTTCTCGTCATATTTTTCGCCCTGCTTCATCGCGATCACCTGTGCCGTGCCGGTCTTGCCGGCGATGTGGTAGGGGGCGCCCAATGACGCGTACACCGCCGTGCCGCCGGGTTGTGTGACCGCAACCATGGCGCTCCTCACCAACTCAAGGTGCGCAGGGTCGATATTCAGGTCGTAGATCGGCTCGCTGGCGACCAGCCGCATCTCGGCGCCCAGCGAACTGCGCACTTCTTTCACCAGATGCGGTTTGTAGGCAACGCCGCCGTTGGCCAGCGTGGCAGTGGCAAATGCCAGTTGCAAAGGGGTGACCAGGCTGTAGCCCTGCCCGATGCCGACCGATACCGTGTCACCGGGATACCATATCTGCTGGTAGCGTTTCGCCTTCCACTCCTGTGATGGCAGCAGACCGGATGTTTCACCCTCCATGTCTATGCCGGTCTTGTTGCCGAAACCGAAACGCGACAGAAAGTTAAAAATGTTGTCTATGCCCAGTTCGGTTGACAGGCCGTAGAAGTAAGTGTCGCAGGACACCTGGATCGCCTTGAACATGTTTACGCTGCCGTGGCCACCCGCTTTCCAGTCGCGGTATTGGCGGCTGCTGCCGGGCAAATAGAACACGCCGGGGTCGTTGATGGTTTGCTCCGGCTTGCGAGTATTGAAATTCAGGCCGGCAAGCGCCATGAAGGGTTTGATGGTCGAGCCCGGCGGATACTGTCCGCGCAGCGCCCGGTTGTTGAGCGGCACATCGGGCGAGTTGTTCAGCTCATCCCAGCTCTGCGTGTCTATGCCGTCGATGAACGGGTTGGGATCGTAGCCCGGTTTGCTGACAAAGGCCAGCACCTGGCCGTTGTCCGGGTCTATCGCCACCAGCGCGCCGCGGTAGTTGCCGAACGATTGCTCGGCGATCTCCTGGAGCCTGGCGTCTATGCTCAGCACCAGCGTATTGCCGGAGACAGGCGAGGTGTGCGACAACATGCGAACCGCGCGCCCGCCGGCGTCGACTTCCACCTGTTCGATGCCGGTGGTTCCGTGCAACTCGTTTTCATAGCTCTGCTCCAGGCCGGTCTTGCCGATGTAATCCGAGCCGCGATAATTTGCCGCAAGATCGCTTCCCTCCAGTTGCGCCGCATCAGCTTCATTGATGCGCCCGATATAACCGATCAGGTGGGAGGTCTTTTCACCGAAAGGATAATCGCGGAACAGCCGCGCCTTGATCTCGATACCCGGAAAGCGGTATTGCCGCGCAGCGAAGCGCGCAACTTCTTCATCGCTCAGGCGGCTGCGGATCACCAGGGTTTCAAAACTGCGGCTCTCGGCAAGCAGCTTTTTGAATCTTTTTCTGTCCTTGGGTGTGATCTCGATCAGACTGGACAGGTCGTTTATCGCGGCATCCATGTTCGGCGTTTTGTTCTGGTTTATCTCCAACGTGTAGCCTGAATAGTTGCGCGCCAGCACCACGCCGTTGCGGTCGAGTATCAGGCCGCGATTGGGGACAATGGGAACGATGGAGATGCGGTTGCTTTCGGCCAGCGTCTGGTAATAATTATGACGCACCGCTTGCAGATAAATGAAGCGTGCCAGCAGAATCGCCAGCAGCGCCAATACAAAACCGATGCTGACCACGAGACGCAACTGGAAGTGAAATATCTCGCGCTGATGATTTTTGAACTCGGCGTGCTTCTTCATGGACGGCGTTCACGATGGCGGCGTTCACTATCCGAACCCACCTGCCGCATCGCCTGGAACATGATGCTCATCGGCGTCCACAGCAAGGTCGAAGTAATACAGCCCATGAAATACAGCCACACCACATAGCCGTTCACTTGCCAATGCACCAATGCATAGGCCGCGTAGGTCAACACAAAAATGCCGAACACCTGGGTGGTCTGCTGGCGCAGGTCGAACATCTGCAAACGGCGATGCAGCACTACGCCGCCAAAAGCGAGCACTGAATATGCCAGCGCGTGCTGGCCGAACAGACTGGCGTCAGCCACATCGGCGAATATCCCCACTGCCCACGATAATCCGATGCCGATGCGCCACGGTTTGTGCATGCACCAGTAGAGAAGAGCCAAAGCGACAAAGTCGGGGCGCAACATCAGCCAGATTCCCTCCCAGGGCAATCCGTTCATAAACAGCGCAGTGATGATGCTCAGTGCAATGAACAGGTTGCTGACAGGACGCTGGATCTCCGGTTTGGATTGCGTGGCAGTGAAAGCCATCAGTTCCTGCTCCTGTTCATCGGTCGCTTGAAAGTACCCGGCGCGGACGACTCCGCCGGACGTTCCGGCAGCTTGGGCTGGCTGGACAGCACCAGCAGGTGGCGATGCTTATCCACCCCGGCTAACGGGAGGCAGAAAACCCGGGCAAACGGATAGGCGGGGTCGCGCTCGATCTTTATCACTTTGGCGACCGGGATGCCGGGCGGATAGATGCCGTCTATACCGGAAGTGACAAGCAAGTCACCCTCCTGAACATCGGCGCTGACCGGCATATAGCGCAGCAACAGATGGCTGGTATCGCCCGCGCCGAACAGGATGGTGCGCAATCCATTGCGCAGTACTTGCACCGGCACGGCGTGATCTTTCTCGGTGATCATGGTGACTTCGGAAAGCAAGGGGTAGACGCGTGTGATCTGGCCGATTATCCCGATTTCATCCATTACCACTTGCCCGATCAGCACATCGGCATTTGCGCCCTTGTTGATGAGCACTTTGCGCCGGAACACGTCGCGCTCGGCATAAACGATTTCGGCGAGCTGAGCCGTGAATTTATTGCGTTGCGGCAAGTCGGCCAGATTGCGCAATTGCTGATTTTCCAGTTGCATCGCCTGCATTTGCAGCAACTGCGCGGCATCGAACTGATGCTGCCGGCGCATCATCTCATTTTCATTTGCCAGGCTGCGCTGCGCGCTCTGCGTTATGAAAAAATCGCCGGTCTTCTGCCACAAAGCGCCCGGCAGGGTTGCCAGTTGCTGTATCGGAGAAATCAGCACGGACAGCGCGCTGCGGGTAGATTCCAGATAGCGATAGCGCGCGTCAATGAACAGCAGCAACAGCGACAGCATTGTGAAGAACACCAGCCGCACCGCTGGGCTGGGGCCGCGGTTGAAGAACCGGAAGGACTGGGTACTGTCTATCATTGGGATGGTGAGTAGTAAGTGGTGAGTAGTGAGTGGGGGGTTCCTACTTACAACTCACTACTCACCACTCACTACCCCCTTACTCTGTAGTAAAGATGCTGGTCGATTTATCCATGCTTTCAAGGGCGATGCCGGAGCCGCGCACCACACAGGTCAGGGGATCGTCGGCGATCAGCACCGGCAAGCCGGTTTCCTCCATCAGCAGGCGATCCAGGTCGCGCAGCAGCGCGCCGCCGCCGGTCAACACCATGCCTTTGTTTGCGATATCGGCGCCGAGTTCCGGCGGCGTTTGTTCGAGCGCCGTCTTCACCGCGCTGACGATGTTGTTGAGCGGATCGGTCATCGCTTCGAGGACTTCATTGCTGGAGATGGTAAAACTGCGCGGCACGCCTTCGGCCAGATTCCGCCCCTTGACTTCCATCTCGCGCACTTCGCTGCCGGGAAAGGCTGAGCCAATTTCCTTCTTGATCTCTTCGGCAGTGGTCTCGCCGATCAACATGCCGTAATTGCGGCGGATATAGTTGATGATAGCCTCGTCGAACTTGTCGCCGCCGACTCGCACCGAGCCGGAATACACCGCTCCGCCCAGCGAGATCACACCCACCTCAGTGGTGCCGCCGCCGATGTCCACCACCATCGAACCGGTCGCATCTTCAACCGGCAGGCCGGCGCCGATCGCCGCAGCCATCGGCTCTTCGATCAGCTCCACGCGGCGCGCACCTGCGCCGACCGCAGATTCGCGGATAGCGCGGCGTTCAACCTGTGTCGAACCGCATGGCACGCAGATCACGATACGGGGACTGGGACTGAAAATGCCGGCCTTGTAAACCTTGCGGATGAACTGTTTGAGCATCAGTTCGGTGACCGTAAAGTCGGCGATCACGCCATCCTTCATCGGCCGTATCACGGTGATGCTGCCCGGCGTGCGCCCCATCATCTGCTTGGCGGCGAGCCCGACCTGCTGTATCACCTTCTTGCCATTCGGCCCGCCTTCCTGGCGTATCGCCACCACCGAAGGCTCATTCAGCACGATGCCTTGACCGCGTACCCAGATCAGGGTGTTCGCCGTGCCAAGGTCGATTGCCAGGTCATTTGAAAAATAGCCGCTCATAAATCCAAACATGTCGTGTCCTGTGGTCTAAGGTGATGCGTCAATAATGCCTTGTGGGCGCCTCTATTAATTCAAAATCCTAAGCGAGACAAGGCGCGAAATAAATTTTAGCGCGCCGCATATGTCTGATATGTAAGCGTTAAAATTTCCTGAGCAACGCCGTATCGCGACGGAGTTTGGATTAATAGAGGCGCCCTTGTATGATACCCTATTAACCTTATGTCAATAAAGTCTTTCCCATGTCCCTGACTGATGCAGATGTCCGGAAAGTCGCCCGGCTGGCGCGGCTGGCGATGAGCGAAACGGAAATCGAAACCGCGCGCGCGCAATTGTCCGGTATCTTTGACCTGATCGCCGAAATGCAGGCCGTAGATACCAAGGGTATCGCTCCCATGTCCCACGCCCAGGACGTGTCGCAACGATTGCGCGAGGATGTGGCCACCGAGGCCAACCAGCGCGAGTTGTTCCAGTCCATTGCCCCGCAAGTTGAAGCCGGGCTGTATCTTGTTCCGCAAGTCATCGAATAACCACTCTCCTCGCCCGCTTGCGGGAGATGGTGCTCTTCCGCATACGACCCGTTCAAACATGATTAACGCCACACTCAAACAACTCTCCGCCCAACTGGCCGGGAAAAAAATCTCCAGCGTCGAACTGACGCAGATATACCTCGACCGCATCGCCGCGCTTAATCCCGCGCTGAACGCCTATATCACCACCAACGCCGAAACCAGCCTGGCACAGGCGCGCGCCGCCGATGCGCTGCTGGCCGGCGGCAAGGCGCAAGCTCTCACCGGAATCCCGATCGCGCAAAAGGACATCTTCTGCGCCAAAGGCTGGCGCACCACCTGCGGCTCGAAGATGCTGGAAAACTTCATTGCGCCTTACGATGCGCATGTCATCGAGCAATTCAACAAAGCCGGCGCGGTAAACCTGGGCAAGACCAACATGGACGAATTCGCGATGGGGTCGTCCAATGAAACTTCCTATTTCGGACCGGTCAGAAATCCATGGGATAGAAACTCCGTGCCGGGCGGCAGTTCCGGCGGCGCGGCCTGTGCGGTGGCCGCGCGGCTGTGCGCCGCCGCCACCGGCACCGACACCGGCGGCTCGATCCGCCAGCCCGCCGCGCTGTGCGGAATCTCCGGCATCAAGCCGACCTACGGCACGGTATCGCGTTACGGCATGATCGCCTTCGCTTCCAGCCTAGATCAAGCCGGGCCGATGGCGCGCAGCGTGGAAGACCTGGCGTTGATGCTGAACGTGATGACCGGTTTCGACACGCGCGATTCCACCAGCTTGCAGCGCGACAAAGAAGACTATGCGCGCGATCTGGCGAAACCGCTGAACGGCTTGCGCATCGGCCTGCCGAAAGAATTTTTTGCCGAAGGTTTGAGCAATGATGTCGCGCAAGCGGTCGAAGCCGCCATTGCCGAATACAAAAAACTCGGCGCGACGGTGGTGGACATCAGCCTGCCGAATTCCAGGCTGTCGGTGCCGGTGTATTACGTGCTGGCCCCGGCAGAGGCGTCGTCGAACCTGTCGCGCTTTGACGGCGTGCGCTACGGCTACCGCGCGCCGGAATACTCCGATCTCACCGACATGTATGAAAAGACCCGCGCGCAAGGCTTCGGCGCGGAAGTGAAACGCCGCATCATGATCGGCACCTATGTGCTGTCGCACGGCTACTACGATGCCTATTATTTGCAGGCACAGAAGATCCGCCGCCTGATCGCGCAGGACTTCACCGAGGCGTTCAAACAGTGCGACGTGATCATGGGGCCGACCTCGCCTTCGACGGCTTTCAACCTCGGCGAGAAGGGCGACGACCCGGTGCAGATGTACCTGTCCGACATCTACACCATCGCGGTGAACCTCGCCGGCCTGCCCGGCATGTCCATCCCCTGCGGTTTCGGCAAAAATAATATGCCGGTAGGCTTGCAGATTATAGGCAACTATTTTGCCGAGGCGGAGATGCTTAACGTCGCGCATCAGTATCAACTGGCGACGGATTGGCACAGCCGCGCGCCGCAAGAAATTTAAAATGCTGATGGTGGATACGCTACGCTTTATCCACCCTACAAAATTTCGGAATATGATGAAGACAACCAAAGGTAGGGTGGATAAAGGCCGCAGGCCGTATCCACCAAAAAACAGATGAGCGAGTACAGGCGAGCTTTTCAGCCAGGCGGATGTTATTTCTTCACCGTGGTTACTCATGAACGCCGTCCGTGGCTAACCGGAGAAACGGCATTAGATCGATTGAGGCAAGCCTTTCGCCGCGTCATGGAAAGCCGCCCGTTTGTCATGGATGCGGTGGTTGTTTTACCCGACCATCTGCACTGCATCTGGCAATTGCCCGAAGGCGACAATGATTTTCCGGAGCGGTGGCGTCAGATCAAGCGATTTGTTTCCTTTGGATTGAAAAGTCCGCCCAATACTCGCAAGGAAAAAGCCTTGTGGCAACGGCGTTACTGGGAACATTTGCTTAGAGATGAGGAAGACTGGCGGCATCACATGGATTACATACACTACAACCCGGTCAAACATGGTTACTCCAGACGGCCAGCAGATTGGCCATATAGCTCTTTCAAGCAAGCAACAGAGCGTGGCTGGTACGAAGCTTCATGGGGTGAGCAGGAACCGGCAACCATCGCCGGAATGGAATTTGAATAATTGCGTTGGTGGATACGGCGCGATGCGCCTTTATCCACCCTACTTGTTTCCAAATTTCAATGTAGGGTGGATAAAGCGTAGCGTATCCACCAAAGGCACACACGGATAGGACTACATAACTTATGCAATGGGAAACCGTCATCGGGCTGGAAATTCACACGCAGCTTTCGACCAACAGCAAGATATTCTCTGGCGCGTCGATTGCGTTCGGCGCAGAGCCGAATACGCAGGCCGATGCGGTGAGCATCGCGCTGCCCGGCGTACTGCCGGTGTTGAACAAGGGCGCGGTTGAGCGCGCGATCAAGTTCGGCCTTGCCATCGGCGCGCACATCGCGCCACGTTCGGTGTTTGCGCGCAAGAATTATTTCTATCCCGATCTGCCCAAGGGCTACCAGATCAGCCAGTTCGATCTGCCGGTGGTGGGGCAGGGCGCGCTGACTGTCCAGGTCGAGCCGCTATCCGGAAACGCCCAAGCTCCTTCGACAAGCTCAGGACAGGCTTATGAGAAAGTCGTGCGCATCACCCGCGCCCATCTGGAAGAGGACGCGGGCAAATCGCTGCACGAAGATTTTCACGGCATGACCGGCATAGATTTGAATCGAGCCGGAACACCGCTGCTGGAGATCGTTTCCGAGCCGGACATGAGTTCGGCGGCGGAAGCGGTAGCCTACGCCAAAACCTTGCACAGCCTGGTGCGCTGGATCGGCATCTGCGACGGCAATATGCAGGAAGGCTCGTTCCGCTGCGACGTCAACGTGTCGGTGCGCCACCCCGGCGCACCGCTCGGCACGCGCCGCGAGATCAAGAACCTCAACTCGTTCAAGTTCATCCAGCAGGCTATCGATTACGAGGTGAAATGGCAGATAGACACGCTGGAGAACGGCGGCAAGATTCACCAGGCCACCGTGTTGTTCAATCCCGATACCGGTGAGACGCGTGCGATGCGCAGCAAGGAAGAAGCGCACGATTACCGCTATTTCCCCGATCCCGATCTGTTGCCGCTGGACATCACGCCCGCGATGCTGGAACAGGTGCGCGCCACGCTGCCTGAGCTGCCGCAAGCCAAGCGCGAACGCTATGTTAATGAACTCGGTCTTTCCGCTTATGATGCTAATATCCTCACAGCCTCACGTGAGGTGGCGGATTATTTTGAAGACACGCTGGCGTCCCTCACCCCCAGCCCCTCTCCCGCCAGCGGGAGAGGGGAGCAAGCCAAGCTGTGTGCCAACTGGCTGATCGGCGAAGTCAGCGCTCAACTGAACCGCGACGGGCTGGACATGACGCAATGCCCGATCACGCCGCAGCAACTCGGCGGCATGCTGAAGCGCATCGCGGACAATACCATTTCCAACTCCGGCGCCAAGGAAGTATTCCGCTCAATGTGGGCTGAAGGAGGAGAAGCCGATGCGATCATCGAAGCAAAGGGACTGAAGCAGGTTTCAGATACCGGCGCGATCGAGAAGATCGTGGACGAGATCATCGCCGCCAATCCGGTGCAGGTTGCCGAATATCGCAGCGGCAAGGAAAAAGTGTTCGGCTTTTTTGTCGGCCTCGCGATGAAGGCCAGCAAGGGCAAGGCTAACCCTGCTCAGTTGAATGAAGTTTTGAAACGCAAGTTGGGTGATGCAGGCTGATAAAGAAAAATCCCCCGGTTCTTCACTGGGGGATTTTTTGCAGGGCGATCGTCTACTTCTTTACCACTTCGATCTTGTCCAGAAAAATGATCGTGTCGAAAGTGCGGTTCAACGACTTGCTGTAAAACTTGCTCATCGGTGCGCCGCTGGGGTATCTGATGGTGTCACCCTTGGCAACCTTGGTCTTGGAGGCGGCGAGCCATACCGGGCTATTGTCAGTGGTAACTTGAATGTAGGTATAAATCGAGGCGTCCATCGTATCCAGCACTTTGCCCTGATTGGGGTATTGACTGGCCGGGGCGCCGGGTTGGGGTTCTGCAATTGCGGTACCGGCAAGGGCAAACAGGGCCAGCAGGGTAATAATGGTTTTCATAATAACTTCCTTAACTAAATATAGACGTGTTGGGGAAAAACCTCACGAACCGGAGGGCTGTTGGACATGGAGCCTAACAGCCCGCACAATACAGAAAACCTGCCGAAATGGCAAAGATGACTCTTTGCGCTCCATGCGAAAGGCAGCCTGCGTTTCTTTTCGTTATTTCTTGTGTTCCTTGCGCGCCATCGCGACCACTTCGCCCAGCACGCGGATGGTGTCTGCCGGCTGCAGGCCGGTGATCAGATATTTTCCATCCACCACCAGACTGGGTGTGCTGTTGATGCCGTAGCTGCGGATCATCTGCTTGGCGCGCGTCACTTTGCTTTGCATGGAGAATGAGTTGTAGGCGGCGGAGAATTTCGCTTTGTCCACTCCATGCCTGGCTACAAAGTCGCTGACCTTGTCTTCATCGTTTATGTCTATCTTGTCTTCATTCCATGCGCGATACAGCGCGTCATGCAATTTTTGCTGCTGCCCCAGACTTTCGAGCGCATAGAAAGTCCGCGCCATCGGTTCCCAGTTATCACGGAAAATGGTGGGCACAAGAACCATTTCCACATCCTTGGGCATGGTCTTTTCCCACTCGCTCAGCAGGGGATGAAGATGGAAGCAGTGCGAGCAACCGTAAAAAAAGAATTCCATCACTTCGATTTTCGTGGTGCTGGCCGGTTGCGCTGGTTTCAACAGCGTGTAGTCCTTGCCGGGCACCGGTTCGGCAAGCGCCGCGCCGCCGGCAAAAAGTGATATTGCAAACAACAAACCTTTGATCAACTTGTTCATGTATGACTCCTCGTGGTGGTAAGTATGCTCACTGAGCACGCATTGGAGTGCTCTCCACCCCATTTTGTTTCAGAAAGTTGCGCGCATTATTCATCTCGTCCGCGGCTTTGTAGGGTCCCAGGCGCACACGATACCACACCCCTTTATCCGGGATGGCCGCAGCCTGGACACCGGCTTCGAAACCCAGCAGGGCAAGCCTGGCCTTGAGTTTCTCGGCGTCGGCCTCGTTTGAAAACGATCCCGCCTGCAAGACCTGTGGCTCAAAGGCGGCAGCCGGCTTGCTGTCTGCGGCCCTGGGTTTTTCGGCGGGCTTTGCAGGAGCCGCGACAGTTGCATCCTGCTTGTCGGTCAACACTTTGTAAAACTCAAAACGCGGCTTGTTGCTGCCCACGCCGGAAGCGGCAGCCGCCGGCTGCGTATAGGGCGCGGCATCTTTCAGCGTGCTGACTGCCGCCTGTTCTTTTTTCGTGAATGGACTGGGAGAATTCTTCAGGAACCATGCCACCCCTGCGGCCAGGCTGACACCGGCCACCATGCCGATAAGAATGCCGGTGATCAACTGATTCCCGCCCTTGCCCGGCGCTGCGGATCTGTTGCCTGTGTTACTGCTCATGTTTTGCCATTCCAGATTGTGAATATGATAATTTCGAAAGACCTGCGCACAACATGGAGCGTGTGTGGCATCGAGAAGCCTGTTACATCTTCTCCGGCGCGCTTACGCCCAGCAAGCCCAAACCGTTGCGCATCACCTGTGCAGTTGCGGCAATCAGCGCCAGTCTCGCGCACTTGAGCGCTTCATCCTCGACCAGAAAACGCGACGCATTATAGTAGCTATGGAAATCCGCCGCCAAATCCTTCAGGTAAAAGGCGATCATGTGCGGGGCCAGATCCAGCGCGGCGTTTTCGATCACTTGCGGATAATCGATCAGTTGCTGCAGCAAAGCTTTCTCATAGTCGCTGTCCAGCAACCTGAAGTCCGCATTGAGCAGGTTCGCGCGTTCCCCGTCCCATTGCGCCAATACGCTATGCACTCTGGCATGGGCGTATTGCACGTAGTACACCGGATTTTCGTTGCTCTGCGACTTGGCCAGGTCCAGGTCGAAATCCAGATGCTGGTCGCTCTTGCGCATCACGTAGAAAAAACGCGTCGCGTCGTTGCCGACCTCGTTGCGCAGTTCGCGCAGTGTGACGAACTCGCCGCTGCGCGTGGACATCGACGTTTTCTCGCCGTTGCGATACAGCACCGCGAATTGCACCAGCGCGATGGTGAGCCTGCCGCTGTCCAGCCCCAGCGCCTTGAGCGCGCCGTTGACGCGCGCGATGTAGCCGTGATGGTCGGCGCCCCATATGTTGATGATGCGATCGAAACCGCGCTCGAATTTGTTCAGGTGATAAGCGATGTCCGAGGCGAAGTAGGTGTACAGCCCGTTGTCGCGCTGCACCACGCGATCCTTCTCGTCGCCGAATGAGGTGGAACGGAACCACCACGCGCCGTCCTGCTGATACAGATGCTTGTTGCGCTTCAGCGTTTCCACCACGCGCGACACCGAACCGTTGTCGAACAGCGATTGCTCGGAGAACCACTCGTCGAAATGCACGCCGAACTCGGCCAGGTCGTTGCGGCAATCGCCCAGTTGTTCGGTCAACGCGTGGTTGTGTATGTAGGCATAATCCTCGCCCAGCAATCTCTTGCAGTTGGCGATCAGCGCGTCGAGATGCGCATCTCGTTCTTGCGCCGCCTCCTTGTCATCGCGCGCCGCATCCGGCAGCGGCGGCACGCCGTGCATTATTTCATCCGCGGTGCGCAGGTATTTCGCGCCATGCGCGGCCTTCACCTGTTGCGCCATGTCGCGCACATAACCGCCCTGATAGGCATTGCCGGGAAATGCCAGCTTTGCGCCGTGCAACTCCAGATAGCGCAACCAGGTGGACAGTGCGAGGATGTCCATCTGCCGCCCTGCGTCGTTCACATAGTATTCGCGCGACACCCTGTAACCGGCCGCATCCAGCACATTCGCCAGGCTCGCGCCGTAGGCCGCGCCGCGCCCGTGCCCCACGTGCAATGGGCCGGTCGGATTGGCCGAAACGAATTCGACCTGCGCCTTGCGACCCGCGCCCAGTGTCCCGCGGCCATAATCACCCGCTGCCTGCAACACCGACCCGGCCACCGCTTGCTTGGCGGCAGCAGTGATGAACACATTGATGAAACCCGCCCCAGCGATCTCCACTCTTTCCACCACATCGGAAGCAGGCAACGCGGCGACCAGGGCGTGCGCGATGTCGCGCGGAGACTTATGCAGCGGCTTGGCGAGCTGCATAGCCACGCTGCAGGCGTAATCGCCATGCGACGCCTGCTTGGGACGCTCGATCAGGATCTCGGTCTGTGCTGCGCCGGGAGCCACCTCGCGCAAAGCCTGAGCGAACAATTCGGACAAATGGGATTTGAAATTCAATACGGCAGACATGAAACGGCACCAGTAAACGTAAAAGTCGCGCAGCGATTCGTTTGCCCCCTGTGTCAATTCCACGTCCGGCTTGCCGGACAGTGGATTGCCTACCTTTGGCACTCCCCTTGTGGGAGAGGGTTGGGGAAAGGGGAAACGGGCATAACGTGTTATATATCAGGGCTGGCATCATCGCCATGCCCGTTAGAGAGGCGCGGATTATAGCATTGGGGAACAATCGGATTGTTAGCGACGCTGTTGGATAGTTAGTGTGACTCCTATTCAGTCTTCCTGTTTCGCGAATTGAGGCAGAGTTGCACGGATTGTTGCCTTCAACTTTTCACCAGCATCTCTAGGCGCATCTTTATCCCAGATGATCGTCAAATGATGATTTGTGTCGAAGTGAGTTTTTTGTGCTTCAAACTTGTTCTTCTCACAGGTATAGATGACAGGCTTACCCAATCCTTCCGCATATCCTGCCTCCCAGTAGGCGCCAAAATTATCGTGAGACAAGTCTGCAATCACAAAATCTGACGCCTGAATTTCCACCCTGAGCCGATCATCAATAAGACCAGCTCGCGGCTGGTCATCGAGCCGGAACAGCTCGAAGCCAGCTTGCTTGGCACTTGGTTTGAATATGGTTTCTAGAAGCTGATCAAGGTCGGGTTCCCCGAACTTCATCGCCATAAATGCCTTGCGGTATGTCATCCCGCCTTGCCTTAGCTTTTCGTAATAGTCCCAACCGTCAAACGATAACGTGGCGTACGCTCTACCAGGAGCGCCCATTGCCTCTGCAAGATTTCCCGTCACCAATCCTATATCGAAGAGATGACGAAGAATCAGCGCGAAGCCCTCAGGCGACTTCGCGCCGATGATCGAACTATGGGTGCTCGGCTCAATCCACGTTGTTATTCCCGGACCAGTTACGTTCTCCGCAAGCCAACGAATTAACAAATCAGCTTGTTCTTTAGGCCGGGGTAGCGGGCGGTTCAAGATTTCGTCGACCGTAGTTGTATAGAGTTCTGCCCCCTTGTTTGTCTGTTGCATTGTTCTTAGCGCATGACTGATTTTTGCAGCAGCGTCCTTGTGCTTCTGAAGTTTGTGCGGGAGTGTGTCAATAAGACTTCTCGAAAGGACGAACTCGCCGCACAGTGGACAGGAATAGAATGACGCATCAACACCGTTGGCGATAGGCCGTATTTCCTTCAGGGGAGAATTGCATACGGGGCAAGTTTCGGACATTTCATATCCTCAAAAGGTTAGATCGAAACAAAATGGGGATGCCCCAGTTTTCGCATATTGCAACCGCACCACGTCTAGCTTCAGGGAAGACTTGGCAAGGTTGGTCAGCAGCAGGTTAGATACTTCAAAATTGTCCTAACCGCATTTTTTGTAATTGTTCTTCTCACAATCTCTTGCCAGTTTTTGCGCCTTAGCAATTTTGGTAGGTGTCATCCATTTAGCCATAGCGTCACGAGCTTTTTGTGCGCGGCTATCGCCTTTGGCAGCCGCAATATTGATCCACATGTGCGCTCGAACATCATCTTGCACAACACCTTCCCCTTTGCCATACATTAAACCCAGGCTAACTTGTGCTGGTACCTGTCCCTGCTCAGCAGCTTTGCGATACCACTTTACCGCTTCTTGGTAGTCCTGTGGTACGCCTTGGCCTTGGTAATACATCGAACCCAAATTACCTTGGGCTGACTCATTTCCCTGCTCAGCGGCCTTGCGAAACCACTTAACCGCTTCTTGGTAGTCTTGAGACACGCCTTGGCCTTGGGAATACATAAAACCCAAGTTTAATTGCGCATTAGCCCGCCCCTGCTCAGCAGCAAGTCGATGCCACTTCACCGCTTCTGAGTAGTCCTGAGGCATACCTTTGCCCTCGGAATACATCGCCCCAAGAAATTCTTGTGCTGAAGCATTTCCCTGCTCAGCGGCCTTGCGAAACCACTTCACCGTTTCTTGGTAGTCCTGAAGTACGCCTTGGCCTTGGAAATACATAAAACCCAAGTTAAATTGCGCATCGACCTGCCCCTGCTCAGCAGCAAGTCGATACCATTTCATCGCTTCTTGGTAGTCCTGAAGTACGCCTTGGCCTTTGCCATACATCTGCCCCAGAATATATTGCGCTGATGCATACCCCTGTTCAGCAGCAAGACGAAACCACTTCACCGCTTCGGTATAGTTTGGCAGAACCCCTTCGCCAGAAAGATACATTATTCCCAGAAAGTGTTGCGCAAGAACATCGCCTTTGTCGGCAAGCGGACGGAACTCACGTAGTGCCTCTGGAAAATTCTCTTTCTTGTACGCGATAACCCCCTCATCAAATCCTGCCCGTGCTATGGGTGCAGCCAATAAAGAGAGCAAGGTGAAGCAAATGGTTAAACATCGCAGCACATTGCTAAGCGGTGGCAACAGCAAAATCGCAAAATCTGATTTTTTCATAACTCCTCCAAGAAGCGTAAAAACAAGCCACAACATGAAGATCACCAGCCCATCTAAGTGAACTCAGCACTATAAAGTGAGTCTCTAGGAGTCTTTAGGAATCAGAGTGAATTGTTTCTCAGAATAGAATTCACGCCGCAATCTCATCCATCAACTCAGGATGTTTATCCAGCAAACGAAACAGGTTGACCACGGCGGCGACAGGTCTGGCTTTGCCGTTCTCGTAGCGCGAAAAGGCATTGACGCCGCCCCCGGCAATTTCGGCGGCACGTCGTTGTGACAGTCCAAGTTTCTTGCGGATGCGCGCCAGTTCCGCCGCTTCTTCCGCATCCACTTTCAAACGCAGCTTTTCCAGCGTTTGGGCATAGCGTTCGCCTTCTTTGCCGGCGAATTCGATTTCACCGCAAGCGGGACAATGCCAGCCATCCAGCGCGCGCACCGTTGCTTGATGTCCCCGGTATGCAATCACTGCATCTTTTTTTCGGCGAACCATGTCCGCTTGTTCGCAATTCAGGCACAGATGTCCCATATCATTTCTCCTTGAACTGGATCACAACAATCCCGTTTTCGCGCAACGTCACCTTGATGTAAGCCGTCAATCTGGATTTCAGCTTGGCGTGGTACACGTCCTGCCAAATCTGATGATCCGCGTGAGTGGTCATGCTCTTGTAAAAATCGGTTTGCCGCAGAGTCAATACCACACTTACCGCTTCATCCGGCGCAAGCCCCAATTCGGCTGCTCCCAGCAATGCGATGGCGGTAAAGGCGTTAACCTTGCGCACCGCGACTATCTGCTGAATCTCACCGAGTGAGTAATGAGGCTTTTTCTTCTCCATGCTCAATATAACCTAATAGGTTACTTCTGGCAACCGAATCATCTTGGCCGGATTCGTCGGTCAGCTCGTTAATCCGCCGCCGGCAACCGTATCGTGTATTGCCCCGATTTCTCGTCGCGCACTGCCGTCAGTAGCTTGTGCTTCTGCGCGTCTTCCACCAATTCCTTGAACGAGCGATAGCCGTAGGAGGACTCGGTGAAACCCGGTCTACGCCGCTGCATGGTGGTCTTGACCAGCGAGCCCCATATCTTTTCGTCGGAGCCGCGCTCGGCGATCAGTGCTTCGACGGTCTCGACGATGAAATCGAGCGCTTCCTGGCGCTTGTCTTCTTCGCCTTTCGCGGGCTGCGGTTTGGCCTTGCCCTCTGCAACTTTCGCCGGTGCTTTTTTCTCGGCGCGCTTTTGCTTCGCTTCCTGCGCGCGCACCAGATCGTCATAGAATATGAATTCGTCGCAGTTGGCGCTCAGCAAGTCCGAGGTCGAATCCTTTACGCCGATGCCGATGACATATTTGTTGTTCTCGCGCAGTTTGGAAACCAGCGGGGAGAAATCCGAGTCGCCGCTGATGATGACGAAGGTGTCCACATGGGATTTGGTGTAGCAGAGGTCCAGCGCATCCACGACCATGCGGATGTCGGCCGAGTTCTTGCCCGACTGGCGCACATGCGGGATTTCAATTAATTCAAATGCCGCTTCGTGCATGGTCGCCTTGAATTCCTTGTAGCGCTCCCAGTCGCAATAGGCTTTCTTGACGACGATGCTGCCCTTGAGCAGCAGGCGCTCCAGCACTTTCTTGATGTCGAACTGCGCATACTTGGCGTCGCGCACGCCCAGCGCGATGTTCTCAAAATCGCAGAACAAGGCCATGTTGGTGATTTCGGGTTGAGCTGCCATTTGTACCCCCTATAATTTAAGTTGAATTAAGCCCAGATTATTTATTAGCGCCGAACAGTCCCTTCCCCCTTGCAGATGGGAAGAGCGAAGCGAGGGGGCAATTAGGATAGGGGTAGAACAGTGAAATAGTAACATTTCTACCCCCTCCCTAGCCCTCCCCCTGCAAGGGGGAGGGGATATTGTGGCTAATGGATTATTTGGGTTAAGAATTACAACACCTTGCCCGGATTCATCAGTCCGTGCGGGTCGAGTGTCTGCTTGATGCTGCGCATCAGCTCCAGCTCCAGCGGGTCTTTGTAGTCGCGGATGGTTTCGCGCTTGAGCTGTCCCAGGCCATGCTCGGCGCTGATGCTGCCATCAAGTTCGCGCACCACCGCATACACCAGTTTGTTCACCGCACCCTCATGGTTCCTGATGAAGGCTTCGTTTTTTCCGGCATCCGGCATCGAGGCGTTGTAATGAACATTGCCGTCGCCCATGTGCCCGAATGCCACGATGCGTATGCCCGGAAAGGCGTCGCGCAATGCAGCGCCGGCACGCGCGATGAATTCTGCCACACGGCTGACCGGCACTGACACATCATGCTTGATGCTGATGCCTTCGCGCTTTTGCGCCTCGCTGATATTCATGCGCAGCTTCCACCATTTTTCCGCCATGCCGGCATCGGTAGTAACGGCAAATTCCGGAATCTGCTCGCCAAAACTTTGTATTGCGCTGCGCAATGCGCCATCCAGCGGGCTTTGCAGCACATCGCTCGACTGGATCAGCAAATAATATTCGTACTTCATGGCGAATGGCTCGCTGGAATCCGGAATGTGCTTGAATACCAGGTCCATGCAACTGCGCGAAATGATCTCAAAGCCGCTCAGCGTATCGCCACAGGTGGCGCGGATGTGTGCCAGCAAGTTCACGGCAATGGCCGGATCGCTGATGGCCACGCAGGCGGTGGCGGTGGATTGCGGGCGGGGATACAGTTTCAGTACGGCGGCGGTGATGATGCCCAGTGTGCCTTCCGCGCCGATGAACAGGTGTTTCAGGTCATAGCCGGTATTGTTCTTGCGCAGGCTGCGCAGACCGTTCCAGATGCGCCCGTCCGGCAACACCACTTCCAGGCCGAGCACCAGGTCGCGCGCATTGCCGTAACGCAACACGCCGATGCCGCCGGCGTTGGTTGAAAGATTGCCGCCGATCTCGCAATACCGCAAAATTGCCGTCAGCTCGAGCGGGAACAGGCGGTTATATTGCTCCGCAGCTTCGCGCACGCCGGCCAGCGTGCAGCCTGCCTCGACAGTCATGGTGTAATTTACCGGATCAACCGAGCGTATGCGTTTCATGCGCGACAGGTTGATCACAATCTGCCTGCCTTCGGCCAGCGGCACGCTCGCTCCGCACAGGCTGGTATTGCCGCCTTGCGGCACGATGGCGATTTTATCTTTGGCACACAGCCTTACAATATCCGCGACCTGCTGCGTGTCTGCCGGGAACACTACCGCCAGCGCTTTGCCCGAATAACGTCCGCGTTGGTCGGCGCAGTATGGCGCAGCCGGTTCACCGGTCAGCACGGCAGCGCTGCCGGCTATCGCGGACAAGGAAGAAATCAGATCAGCATGGGGCATCATTGCTCGTAAAGCGGATTGGTTGAAAACATAACATGCCGGACGATCATTATTCCGTTCTGGTGTGTGTGCTCTGGGTAAATCAGCGCCACTGGAAACCGGCGCCCGGATCATGCGGGTAATATTTACTGTTGCGGCTATCGTATGACGGTTCCCCGATGCCTGCAACTTCTCCCGAAGCAAACTCCCGCAGTCAGGACGGAATTGTTCAGGGGTTCGGATGGATAGTCAATCGCGCACTGCGGAATGGGTGCGATTCAAACTGATGTGGAACTTATGCTGCTTGCCAGATCAATATAGTAATTACGCAGAATAGGTTGATCGCCCGATTCAACCGGGAGCGCC
>JANLIB010000100.1 GCA_024653675.1 Gallionella sp.
GCGTAACCCGACGTAATTTGGTGCAAACGTCGGGTTACGGCGCAAAAAACCGCGCCTAACCCGACCTACAGATACTGCCGTGTAATTACGCAATTAAACACTAGCTACTCTCCATGCTGTTCTCGTCCTCCCATTCCCGCCCGCGCTACACCCAATTGGCCGGCTCATCCGACGCGCTGGCGTTGGCGCAGTACGCCGCGAAGCGCCATACCCTGCTGGCAGTGATCACGGCAAACGCGGCGGATGCGCAGCGGCTGGTCGAAGAAATACCCTTCTTTGATCCCGTGCTAAGGGTTCATTTATTACCCGATTGGGAGACCCTGCCCTACGACCACTTTTCACCCCATCAGGACCTGATTTCCGAGCGGCTCGCGACATTGCACCATGTGCGCAGCGGATCCTGCGACGTGCTGGTGGTGCCGGTCACCACCGCACTGTATCCGCTGCCGCCGGTGGAATACCTGGCCGCGTTCACCTTCTTTCTCAAGCGCGGCGAGAAGCTCGATCTCGCCGGGCTGCGCGAGCAGATGACGCTGGCCGGATACAGCCATGTTCAACAGGTGTTGTCCCCCGGCGAATACTGCGTGCGCGGCGGCATCATCGACCTGTTCGCGATGGGCAGCGTGCTGCCGTACCGCATCGACCTGTTCGACGACGAGATCGAAACCATCGCCACTTTCGACGTGGACACGCAGCGTTCGCTGTATCCGGTGCCGGAAATCCGTCTGTTGCCCGCGCGCGAGTTTCCGCTGGACGAAGCCGGCCAGGCACGCTTCCGCCAGAGTTTCCGCGAACGTTTCGAGGGTGATCCCTCCAGGTCGCACATCTACAAAAACGTAAGCAAGGGCAACGCCCCGGCGGGCATCGAGTATTACCTTCCGCTGTTCTTCGAAAAAACCGCGACACTGTTCGATTACCTGCCGAAGCACGCCACGTTGTGCCTGCATCACGAGGTGGACAAGGCCATCGCCACCTTCGGCAAGGATGCAGCCTCGCGCTATAACCTGCTCAGAGGCGACCCGCAGCGCCCGCTGCTGGAGCCGAAGGAATTATTTCTGGATGCGGAGCAGTTTTTTATTCGCGTGAAGGAGTTTGCGCGGCTGGATATCGTTGCAACCCAACAAACCGTTCGCCCTGAGCCTGTCGAAGGGCCTGAGATATCGCCGCTCATGCTTCGACAAGCTCAGCACGAACGGCCTAATGAGAACAGCGCGGGGAGCACGGCAAAGAATCTGGTTTCCTGCCCCACCGCCCCCATCCCCAACATCGCGGTGAACCGCCGCGCCGAAATTCCAACCGATTCTTTCGCGCAGTTCCTGAAAAATTTCGACGGTCGAACCCTGCTGCTCGCCGACAGCCTGGGGCGGCGCGAGATCATCGCGGGTTACCTGCGCGAATATGGCCTTGCACCCGTAATGTGTCAGGACTATGCCGGGTTCATCAGCAGCAAGGAGAAATTCCTGCTCGCTACAGGCCCGCTGCAAAACGGCTTCATCCTGACTGACGGGCTCGCCCGTCTCCCTCACCCCAACCCTCTCCCGCCTGCGGGAGAGGGAGCAAACGAATCGCTACGCGAGTTTCAAATTAACGAAAAGATCGCCGTCGTCACCGAGACCGAACTCTACGCTTCGCAACCGCGCAGCCGCGCAGCCCGCGCCGCGAAAAAGAGCAATGTGGAAGGCATGCTGCGCGATCTGTCCGAGCTCAAGGTCGGCGATCCGGTGGTGCATGAACAGCATGGCATCGCGCGTTATCAGGGACTGGTCAACCTCGACCTCGGCGAGGGCGAGAACGAATTCTTGCTGCTGGAATACGCGGACGCCGACAAACTCTACGTGCCGGTGGCGCAGTTGCACGTCATCAGCCGCTACAGCGGCGGCGCGCCGGATGCCGCGCCGTTGCACAAGCTGGGCACGGCAGCCTGGGACAAGGCCAAGCGCCGCGCGATGAAGCAGGTGCGCGACACCGCCGCCGAGTTGCTCAATCTCTACGCGCAGCGCGCATTGCGCAAGGGACATATTTTCAAGCTGACGCCGCATGACTATGAAGCGTTCGCCGCCGGGTTCGGCTTCGAGGAAACTCCCGATCAGGCCGCCGCCATCGAGGCGGTGATCGCCGACCTGCAATCCGGCAAGCCGATGGACCGGCTGATCTGCGGCGATGTCGGCTTCGGCAAGACCGAGGTGGCGTTGCGCGCCGCCTTCGTCGCGGCGATGGACGGTAAGCAGGTCGCGGTGCTGGTGCCTACCACGCTGCTGGCCGAGCAGCATTTCCAGAATTTTTCCGATCGCTTCGCCGACCTTCCGGTCAGGATCGCCGAGCTGTCGCGCTTCCGCTCCGCGAAGGAGCAGACCCAGGCGCTGAAAGACATGGAGGACGGCAAGCTCGATATCGTCATCGGCACCCACAAGCTGATCCAGAAGGGCGTGAAATTCCATAACCTCGGCCTGGTCATCATCGACGAGGAACATCGCTTCGGCGTGCAGCAGAAAGAAAGATTGAAAGCCTTGCGCGCCGAGGTGGATGTGCTGACGCTGACCGCCACGCCGATCCCGCGCACGCTGGCGATGTCGCTGGAAGGCCTGCGCGATTTTTCGGTGATCGCCACCGCGCCGCAGCGCCGATTGTCGATCAAGACTTTCGTCGCGCAGGCCGGCGACGGCATCATCCGCGAGGCGGTGCTGCGCGAACTGAAGCGCGGCGGGCAGGTTTACTTCCTGCACAACGAAGTGGAAACCATCGCCAACGTGGCGGAGAAGCTGACCGCGCTGCTGCCGGAAGCGCGCCTGCGCGTGGCGCACGGCCAGATGGCCGAGCGCGAACTGGAAGCGGTGATGCGCGATTTTTACCAGCAGCGTTTCAATGTGCTGCTGTGCACCACCATCATCGAGACCGGCATCGACGTTCCGACCGCCAACACCATATTAATGAATCGCGCCGACCGCTTCGGCCTGGCGCAGTTGCACCAGCTCAGGGGAAGAGTAGGCCGCTCGCACCATCAAGCTTACGCCTATCTGCTGGTGGAAACCGAAGCGCTCACCGCACAGGCGAAGAAGCGCTTGGAAGCGATCCAGGCGATGGAGCAACTCGGCAGCGGTTTCTACCTCGCGATGCACGATCTGGAGATACGCGGCGCCGGCGAAGTGCTGGGCGAATCGCAAAGCGGCGAGATGCAGGAGATCGGCTTCTCGCTGTACGCCGACATGCTGAACGCCGCCGTCACCTCGCTGCGCCAGGGCAAGGAGCCGGACATGGCGCATCCGCTCGGCGTCACCACCGAGATCAACCTGCACACGCCCGCGCTGTTGCCCGGCGATTACTGCGGCGACATCCACCAGCGCCTGGTCATCTACAAGCGCCTCGCGAACTGCAACACACCGGAAGAACTCGACGACATGCACCGGGAATTGATCGACCGCTTCGGCCTGCTGCCGGAACCCGCACAGATACTGCTCGACTGCCACCGTCTGCGCATCGCAGCCCGCCCGCTCGGCATCAGCAAGGTGGATGCTTCATCGGAAGCGATCCATATCCAGTTCGTGGCCAACCCGCCGATAGACCCGATGAAGATCATCACGCTGATCCAGAACAAGCGCCACATCAAGATGGCCGGACAGGACAAGTTAAGGATCGAATTGAAGTATGGGGACTTGCATCAGCGGGTGCTGGCGATCAGGAATTTCTTCGGCGAGTTGAAGTAGACATACGGCGCAATGCCCGTTGCCCTTCGACAAGCTCAGGACAGGGTTATTGCGCCCTACGCG
Organism: Gallionella sp.; assembly: GCA_024653675.1. Taxonomy (GTDB): domain Bacteria; phylum Pseudomonadota; class Gammaproteobacteria; order Burkholderiales; family Gallionellaceae; genus Gallionella. The sequence goes on from JANLIB010000100.1 coordinate 3,765, forward strand.
AGCTGTAGCGTGCGCTATGCGCACGACATTGCTTAAAACGTGCGCACAGCGCACGCTACACGACTGCTTGCCAGATCAATATTGTAATTACGCAGAATAGGTTGATCGCCCGACTCAACCGGGAGCGCCGACGTCCCCGTCGGCAACAAACGGTAAAGCACACAAGAATGCCGACGCGGACG
>JANLIB010000114.1 GCA_024653675.1 Gallionella sp.
ATTCGAGGCATCCAGTGTTTGTGAAAATCCCGTGATTGCGGTCTGGGAGATGGGGCTCACCCCTATATCGCCGGTCACTGCCGAGGCTGGAACCGTTGAAATTCCCGATTTTGCCAGTATCGCGAAATTGCCGGCTGTTCCAAGGACTACCGGCGCTGGACCCGCGGCTTGGGCGGTAAGCGTGCTCGCAGCCGAGGCCAGCAGGATTGCCGTACACCACAACAACGGCTTGGAAATGCTCGCGGATCTGTTCATTTGATTTTCCTAGTCATGCGGTCCCGAACGGGATCGCTGTTGGACGGATTCATTGCGGCCGGTGTTTCCCTGCGTACGGTACCGGGCTGTTGGCGCAGAGCGCCTGATTGGCAACTATCCTCGATCGTCACCGGAGTTTCGGTACGTTGGCGCACATATCCGGGAAAAATGGTCGTCTCACGACGGCCATCTTTTTTTACCTTCACAACCCAAGGTTTCATGGATTACTGGCGCACGGTACCTGCGAATTGTAACCACCCAGGCCGGTGTCAACGTCGAACTATCTGTGGCGGAACGCCGCGGTTCGGGAGCGCCAAGTAGCAGCAAGATATCGCACGGGAACCTCAAAAAATTAGAGGTTCCCGTGCGGCCAGGGAAGGCCTCTAAAACTTTGCCTGGAGGGCAATTTATAGAGGTTCCCGCAAGACATTGCATGGAGAGGCAAATTAGCAGTGTGGATAGCAAGCCATTTGCCGGCGTTCATGCCGAAACAGCCTCCTGCTCGACGCAAGGCTAGATTCCTCGTCCCTGCCTCCGCCCACATGAGCGAGGCGGTGAATAATGTGCCATACCGTACATACGTCCAAGGTACATCGGTGGATAGTGTTACTTGCTGTGATGCCATGACCGTTACCTGAAGGAGCCTGATTTTCCGAGTTTCAACGAGGCGGGTGCGCCGACAACGCCATCGACGAGGTAATCCAGCTCATTGCCCGAGTGTCCGCGGTGGCGGCAGATTTCCAGTCAAACAACTTCTAAATCGATATTCCAATGATCGTACGCGCGAAAGGGCATATACCGAAACCCGGTTCTGGCGATGGCGCCGGAAAAAATCAGCGCGGCCCCGACGGCGTCATGGAATCCGGGCGCAAAAAAACCCTGCTCAAGGCCGGCGCCCTGCAAAACGCAATCTTCAACAGCGCCAACTTCTCGAGCATCGCCACCGATGCGAATGGCGTGATCCAGATATTCAACGTCGGCGCCGAACGCATGCTCGGCTACGCGGCCGCCGACGTGTTGAACAAGATTACCCCGGCCGACATTTCCGATCCGCAGGAAGTGATCGCGCGCGCCAGGGCGTTAAGCGCCGAACTCGACACCCCGATAGCGCCGGGCTTCGAGGCGCTGGTGTTCAAGGCCTCGCGCGGCATCGAGGACATCTACGAACTGACCTACATCCGCAAGGACGACAGCCGCTTCCCGGCGGTGGTGTCGGTCACCGCGCTGCGCGATGCTGAAGACACGATCATCGGCTACCTGCTGATCGGCACCGACAACACCGCGCGCAAGCAGGCCGAAGAGGCGCTGCTCAAGGCGGGGGCGTTGCAGAATGCGATCTTCAACAGCGCCAATTTCTCGAGCATCGCCACCGACGCGAAAGGCGTGATTCAGATATTCAACGTCGGCGCCGAGCGCATGCTGGGTTACGCGGCCGCCGAAGTGATGAACAAGATCACCCCGGCCGATATTTCCGATCCGCAGGAAGTCATCGCGCGCGCCAAAGCATTGAGCGCCGAGCTCGGCACCCCGATCACGCCGGGTTTCGAGGCATGGGTGTTCAAGGCCTCGCGCGGCATCGAGGACATCTACGAGCTAACCTATATCCGCAAGGACGGCAGCCGTTTCCCGGCGGTGGTGTCGGTCACGGCGCTGCGCGATGCTCAAGACACCATTATCGGCTATCTGTTGATCGGCACCGACAACACCGCGCGCAAACAGGTCGAAGCAGAACAGAAAATCCTCGATCAGCGGCTGCGCGACCAGCAGTTCTATACGCGCTCACTGATCGAGTCCAACATTGATGCGCTGATGACCACTGATCCGTCCGGCATCATTACCGACGTCAACAAACAGATGGAGGAGCTCACCGGCTGCACGCGCGACGAGCTGATCGGCGCACCGTTCAAGAATTACTTTACCGATCCGGAGCGGGCCGAGGCGGCCATCAAGCGGGTGCTGAGCGAAAAGAAGGTCACCAACTACGAGCTCACCGCACGCGCCAGGGACGGCAAGGAAACGGTGGTGTCCTACAATGCAACCACCTTTTACGACCGGGACAGGAAACTGCAGGGCGTGTTCGCCGCCGCGCGCGACGTCACCGAACGCAAACGCATGGACGCCGAGCTGGAGAGCGCCAAATCTTTGGCGGAAAAAGCCAACCTCGCCAAATCTGAATTCCTTTCCAGCATGAGCCATGAGTTGCGCAGCCCTCTCAATGCGATCCTCGGCTTCGGCCAGCTGATGGAGTCCGATTCCCCGCCGCCAACGCCCACCCAGAAGGAAAGCATCGCCCAGATTCTTCAGGCGGGATGGCATCTGCTGAAGCTGATCAACGAGATCCTCGATCTCGCGAAGATCGAGTCCGGGCAAGTGCCGATGTCGCGGGAGCCGGTGTTGCTGGCTGATGTCCTGGTCGAATGCCAGAGCATGATCGAACCGCAGGCACAACAGCGTGGCATCAAACTGACTTTCCCCCAGCCCGGCATTCCCTATTTTATTCATGCCGATCGGACCCGGGTGAAGCAGGTTCTGATCAACCTGCTTTCCAATGCGATCAAATACAACCGCGAACAGGGAACGGTCGAAGTGAAATGTACCGAGAGCGCGCCGGGACGCATACGCATCAGCATCAAAGACAGCGGCGCGGGGCTGACTCCGGAACAGTTGGCGCAGCTATTCCAGCCGTTCAATCGTCTCGGACAGGAGGCTGGCGGCGAGGAAGGCACCGGCATCGGCCTGGTGGTGGCCAAGCAACTGGTCGAACTGATGGGAGGCGCCATCGGCGTGGAAAGCACCGTCGGGGCGGGCAGTGTGTTCTGGTTCGAACTCGTCTCGGTTGCCGAGCCGCTCCTTGCGCTGGAAGAAAGCGCCATGCAGGGAGGCAATGCCGCGGCAGTGGCTCAACCGCATGCACCTCGTGAAGCGCGGCTACACACCCTGCTCTATGTAGAGGACAACCCGGCGAACATGAAGCTGGTCGAGCAACTCATCGCGCGCTACCCCGATTTCAGCCTGCTGACTGCGGTGAACGGGAATAGCGGCATCGAGATTGCGCGCACATCCCATCCGGATGTGATCCTGTTGGACATCAATCTGCCCGACATCAACGGCTTTGAAGTCCTGAATATCCTGCGCTCAGACCCGGCCACGGCACACATTCCCGTCATCGCCGTCAGTGCCAATGCGATGCCACTCGACATCAAGAGGGGCATGAAGGCGGAATTTTTCCGCTATATCACCAAGCCGATCAAGGTCGGTGAGTTCATGGAGGCGCTGGATGCGGCGCTGGAATTTGCAGGTGAAAACCGGTAGGGGCGCGATTTAACCAGCCACTTGGTTGTCGTTCTTTGACAACCTGGTGGAATGGCTATGCAAAGCCATCGCGCCCTACTTTTAAAATAGATCAAAACCATGATAAGTTCATCCGACATTCTTCACAGCAAAATCCTGATCGTCGACGATCAGGAAGCCAACATCCTTCTGCTCGAGCGGATGCTGGTCTCTGCCGGCTATGTTTCCATCTTGTCCACACAGGACTCGAATGAAGTTTGCGATCTTCACAGCAAAAACCATTACGACTTGATCCTGCTCGATCTCGAGATGCCCAGCATGGCATTCTCCGGATTCCAGGTGATGGACAGGCTCAAGGAAATTGAACAGGGCGGCCACCTTCCTGTCATCGTGATCACCGCCCATCCGGGTCACAAGCTGCGCGCGCTCCAGGCCGGCGCGAGGGATTTCATCAGCAAACCTTTTGAGATACCCGAGGTGCTGGCGCGCGTCCGCAACATGCTGGAAGTGCGCCTGTTTCAAATGGAAACGCAGAACCGCATCAAAGCGCTGGAAGAGAAAATTCAGGAAGTTGAGGCCAGTCGCGACCTGATCCGCCGCCAACTTGACGAGATCAAGGGCCTCCGCGATCAAGGTTGAAAACTTCATGGAAGCATTGGATAAGGCGCTGAAATTTGCGAGTGAAAACCGGTAGGGGCACGATTCAACCAGCCACTTGGTTGTCGTTCTTTGACAACCTATTGATCCGGCACGAATAGAAATTACATTCCGTTCGGCCTGAGTATCTGTAGGTCGGGTTAGGCGCGGTTTTTTGCGCCGTAACCCGACGTTTGCGCCAAATCACGTCGGGTTACGCGATACCCCTCACCTCAATCCTCTCCCGCAAGCGGGAGAGGAAGCAAACGTGAAAAGCGCTTGTTGTTTCCTGCCGCTAACCCGACCTACGGATATTTGTTAAAAATGGCATATTTAATAATGCAATTAAACACTAG
>JANLIB010000115.1 GCA_024653675.1 Gallionella sp.
ATCGCGTAACCCGACGTGATTTTGCGCAAACGTCGGGTTACGGCGCAAAAAACCGCGCCTAACCCGACCTACAGATACTGTCATGTAGTTATGCAATTAAACACTAGTCAGATCAGCAACCCCTCATTTCCCCTTTTCCAAAGGGGGAAGATTCGCAGATAAATGGAAAGGAGCGCCCCCCATTATTTATCTGCAAGAAGCACACCGGCCTGGCGCATCGCTTGCTCGACCGCCGCGTGCGCAGATTGCGACAGGGGCGTGAGCGGCAGGCGCAGCGTGTTCCTGATTTTTCCCATGCGCGCCACCGCCCACTTCACCGGGATCGGGTTGGCTTCGATGAACAGGTTGCGATGCAAGCCGAGCAATCTGAAATTGATCTCGCGCGCCCTGGCGACCTCACCGTTCAGCGCGGCAGCGCACATCTCGTGCATCAACTTCGGGGCAACGTTCGCCGTCACCGAGATCGTGCCGTGCGCGCCGAGCAGCATCAGCGCCAGCGTGCTGGCATCATCTCCGCTGTACACTGCAAAATCCCCGTGAGCACGCTTCAACAAAGCTGCGCGCTGCAGCAGATCGCTGCCGCGCTCGATGTTGCCGGTCGCATCCTTGATGCCGGCGATGTTGGAAATCTGCGCCAGGCGCAACACCGTATCGTTGCTCATATCGGCAACGGTGCGCCCCGGCACGTTGTACAAAATGTGCGGCATATCCACCGCCTCTGCGATGGCCTTGAAGTGCAGGTACATCCCTTCCTGAGTCGGCTTGTTGTAATAAGGGACGACCGTCAGCGAAGCATACGCGCCTGCCTTTTTCGAAAATGCGGCCAGCTCGATGGCTTCTTTGGTCGAATTCGCGCCGGTTCCGGCGATGACGGGAATGCGCCCGGCGGCATGCTTCACCGCTTCGGCGATCAGCAACTCATGTTCTTCCACATCCACGGTAGGCGACTCGCCGGTCGTGCCAACCACCACGATACCGTCCGTACCCTGCTCGACATGGAAATCAATCAACGCGCGGAACGCCGCCAAATCAAGGCTGCCGTCCTCGTGCATAGGCGTGACGATCGCTACAATACTGCCCTGGATCATTTTATTTAGCTTGCAGAAAAAAACAAAGGTGGCATTCTACAGCAATTAAGACCGCAGGATTATGTGCTACAAATCCAGCCAAATGCGCAGGGCGAAGTTGATTTTAACCAACTCCTTTTCAGCGGTAGCGCCAATCTTATTGCTCAGCCTTGAGACACGGACAGTGGTTATTTTATCGGTCTCAACATCGGATGGCTCTTTTAAGCCCGTTGCAGCATTTGCCTTGAGCCGCACCCTGACACTCGCCGCACTTAATACACTGGTCATTGGGCAAACCGTGACACTTTCCAGGCCATCCAGATAATCCGAATTTTGCACAATCACCACGGGGCGAGGCTTGCTGGTGTAATCACCTCTGCCATCTGCACACAACACAATATCGCCACGCTTGAACGGTGTCATACATAATCGCCCATATCGGCGGTGTTATCCTGCCGGTCAGCCTGATTGATGGCTTTAATATCCCGCTTCACCTGCGCCAGACTCAGCGATGCAGACTTAGGATAAAGCACCGCAACACTTCTTTTATGGCTGGTAATTTCAATGGGCTCGCCTGACCTTAACAGCTCGGAAAGCTTGGTTTTCACTTCAAAAATTCCGACCGAACGCATCCTGATCTCCTTAAATTCTGGTTGGCTAGAATTGATTATACCCCAGTTAATTTCACAGGGCAGAAACCACGCGGGGCTGTATCCTCAACCGGTGGCCTTGAGTATCGGCGCCTGCCCGGCAATAAAAAACCCCTGCCCGAAGACAGGGGTTGGTAGATTGTAGCGACTGCGTGACTGCTGGCTATCCTACAGTCTGGCTGCTGCCACGGTGGTGGCATCGACCAGTACGTTCAGCGTGCAGGAATAACCATAGGTGGGATCATTCGCAGCCGAAGGCGATGCGCAGATCCAGTTCTTGCCTTCCATCACATTGATCGTATAAACACCCAGGCTGCTTGCCGTTGCGGTTTGGAAGCCGGCAACAACTGTAGCGAGTGAAGCGCCGGTCGTCGTGGTGCCCAGGTTCTTGCTGACTTGGCCGGTCATCGAGAACTGTGTGAGATTCTTCGAAACCGTTGGGGCAGCCGCACTGACGGAGAGGCCGTCCGTGACGGCGCCGTTGACCAGCAGGAAATATGTGCCGTTAGGTACCTGCAAGGAGTAACTCCCCGTAGCATCGGTAACCGTGCTGTTGACGAGATCTATGATGCCATCCGCAGCTGTTCCATAAATATAGACCGTTACGCCCGGCAAATCTACCTTGCCTTCGGTCTGTATCCTGCCCAGGATCACTCCCCCCGGCGTTACAGCTATGTTCTGGTTGGCGAGGTTTGCGTTGCTGACTGCAATGCTCACCTTCGCCACATCGGGAAAGTCTGTCACATTGGTTGCAGAGATTTTGTAGCTGAGGGCAGTAGGGGTCCCGCCAAACAGCGTAAGCGTATAGGTGCCGGTTCCGGCAGCGGCAGTGGCCGATGCCACATTGGCGCTATCCGCCCATCGGCCTAGCGTGGTATCGGTACGGGCATAGACCGTGGGAGTGTTAGTGGAGTTAAGCGCCCCGACCGATGCCTGGAGCTGACCGGTAACAGTGTACTGCTGCAGGGTTGCCGCGAATGATGCGTTGATATCACTGAAGATATAGACGCCTTTATAGGCGGCGAGAGTGTCGTATATCACGGCTACGACTCCGGTCACCCCGCTGGGTGCGCCGACCGATGCAACGCCAAGTGCATCCGTTACGGACGAACCGAGCAGGATCTTGTTGGTGCTTTCATAGAAGTCAACCGTGTAACCTGCAAGAGCCGCTCCCGCAGTATCTTTCAACGTGATAGTCGGCGCCTTGCTCGGCGCAGCCAAAGTAATCGGGTTGCTCACTGTGAGGCCACCGCCGGCAACTGTAATCATGCTGGTGATATATGGAGCCAACACATCTGCAGCACTGACCGGCGTGCCACGGATCACCAGTTTGTAGTTACCTTTGAACAGCTCTATGGTTTCCGTAGTTGTAGTGGCCGATGCGAGGGCAGTCGTCCTGTCAAACACGATAGGGTTGCGCAGACTAGACATCAAGGTTGCATTCGTAGGGTCAACCGCGTTGGTATAACTTCCCCGGTCTACCAGACCGGCGCTGTCGGTCTGATAAACCGAAATCTGTACGCTGGAAAGCGGCACGGGCGAGGTGATCACCCAGCCGTATTGATCGGCCTGGTAAGTTTTGACGCCGCTCGTAGTGACAGTTTCCGTAGAATAGTATGCCGCGTTTTCCCCTGTGACCAAATTGGCAGGAAGTGCAGAAAGCTGAGCGGTGTATGAACCGGCCGGCACGGCGAAGCTGCCCACGCCATTGATGTCCGAGGTGGCCGCAGCCACGGTGATCCTGGCCGCGCCGAACCCGGCAATGCCTGTCTGATCCGAGACATAGGTCACATTGGCGCTGGCAATGGCAGTGGTAGTTTGCCTAAGGAGCGTGCTGGAGACCACCGGCGCGGTGCTCAAGGCCGGATTCAACGCGCCTTTGAGATTCGAAGATGTCGTCCCGGTCGACCCGCCAGGGGATACAGCAGCGGTACCGCCGCCACTGCTACCGCCGCATGATGCAATGGCAATGCTGAAAAGTGTTACCAACAGAAATTTAATTGCTCTCATTATGACCTCCCTGAGTTAAACAAATTTTGGTTAGACAACGTCCAGTCTGCTCCTCGCCCCTCACTATGTCAAACGTGAAAAGCAGGTGTAGAGCCAGGCTGCGCGGCAAAAACCACATGGCTGTGGAATAATGCCTGCATTCTTGAATTTGCCATCGTCATGCCTGCAACCACCCTTGCTTCCCTGCATCCCGGCGAAACCGCCACCATCGTCTCGATACATGCCGAGGAAGCGCTGCATCTGCGTCTGCTTGCCCTGGGATTTCGCAACGGCAAGCAGATCGAGATGATCCGCAAAGCCAGCTTCTCCGGCCCGGTGCAAGTGCGCATCGGCACCACCGATGTCATGCTGCGGCGCGTCGAAGCCTCCAAGATCACCGTGAAAAAATCATGAAGCGCATCGCTCTGCTCGGTATGCCGAACACCGGCAAGTCCACGCTGTTCAACCGCATGACCGGCGGTGCGGCGCGGGTCGGCAACTGGCCGGGCATCACCGTCGAATTGCTCAGCGGCAGGATACTGCTGGGCGGCGACATGGTGGAGATCATCGACCTGCCCGGCATCTACGACCTGCACGGCTTTTCCGACGACGAACAAGTGGTGCGCCACTTCCTGCACGACAACGTGCCCGACCTGGTTCTGGTGATCCTCAACACCACGCAGATCGAACGCCAGATGAGCCTGCTGCTGCAACTCAAACGGCTCAACATGAATCTGGTGGTGATGCTCAACATGGCGGACGAGGCAAAGAAATTCGGCATCAGCGTCGATGTGGAAAAGATGTCCGCACTGCTGGAGATGCCGGTCTTCCTGCTCAGCGCAAAATATGGCAGCGGTTACCCGGAAGCGATGCAAGCCGTCGTCAAGGCCCTGCGCTACCCCACGCCCGGCATGGCGGAACATCTGCGCAGCCAGCTGGAGCAGGATGAACATCTCGAATCCGAAATGGCGCGCGTGCTGAAGCACAGCGTGCAGATACCCGCCCAGTTGTCGGACGATCTCACCGAAAAACTGGACAACGTCATGCTGCATCCGTGGCTGGGGCTGCCGATCTTTTTCGCCGTCATGTATCTGCTGTTCCAGGGCGTGTTTTTTCTCGGGCAGCCATTGCAAGGCCTCGTCAACGACCTGCTCGGCGGGTTCCGCGAAGCTGCGCTCGACCCGCTGCTGGGCGGCCTGCCGCAAGTATTGCAAGGCCTGCTGCTGGACGGCATCTACAACGGCGTGACCACTGTCGCGGCGTTCGTGCCCATCATCGTGCTGTTCTTTCTGTTCATGGCGATCGTCGAGGACAGCGGCTATCTGTCGCGTGCCGCGTTCCTGATGGATGCGCTGATGTCGCGCCTGGGATTGGACGGACGCGGCTTCGTGATGCTGCTGATGGGCTTCGGCTGCAACGTGCCCGCGCTGATGGGCACGCGCGTGATGCGCTCGCGCGCGATGCGCTTGCTCACCATGCTGGTGATCCCGCTGTCGCTGTGCTCGGCGCGCCTGCAGGTATTCATCTTCTTCACCGCCGCGCTGTTCACGGCGAAAGCCGCGCCTGTCGTGCTGTTCAGCCTGTATCTGTTCAGCTTCGCCGCCGCGATACTCACCGCGCTGATATTCAAGGGACGCTTCAGGAACAACGAGCCGTTCGTGCTGGAACTGCCGCCATACCGCTTCCCCACCCTGCGCCAGATGGCATTGCGCGGCTGGCTGGAAGTGCGCCACTTCCTGCGCCGCGCCACCAAATTCATCGTCGCCGGCGTGGTGATGGTGTGGCTGCTAACCAATCTGCCGCCGTCCGCCGCCCCCGCCAGCGCAGACACCTGGGCGGGCATGATAGGCAGTGCGCTGCACCCGTTCTTCGCGCCGCTCGGCATCAACGAGCAGCTCACCATCGCGCTGATCTTCGGCTTCATCGCCAAGGAGATCGTCATCGGCGCGCTCGCCGTGATCTACGGACTCTCCGGCGATGCGCTCGGCGGCGCGATCGGCCAGCAACTGGACTGGGTGCAAGCCTACAGCTTCATGCTGTTCACGCTGCTTTACACCCCCTGCCTGGCCACCATCGCCACGCTGCAAAGCGAATCCAAACAGACCGGTTTTACCGCGCTGTCGCTCGTCTGGTCGCTGGGACTGGCATGGCTGGTGAGCTTCGTGTTCTACCAGGGCGCGAGGGCGCTGGGTTACTGACCAACCCGCATCGTCTTTTCCACGCAAGCGGAAACGGCGGCTACCGTAAGGTATCTGCTATGATTTACTTTTGGAAACACTGGCAGTCGCAGGCGGCGTGCAGCGCAAATTCAGCCCTGTCCCGTTATCCAGTAATTTTATTAACCTGTTCCGCCAGTTGTTTTAGCCATTACCCACCAGGAAGTAAGGTCATGAAGAAAATTGCATTCACAATTCTGTTGCTGCTCAGTATGACCGCTTGCACAGGCGCCAAAGTGGCTCCACCGGCTATACCGCCCGAAGTGGAGCGGCCCCCGGCAAGGGTAGCGCTCGCATTGGGCGGCGGCGCTGCGCGCGGCTTTGCCCACATTGGCGTGATCAAAGCGCTGGAGGCGCAGGGCATCTCTCCCGACATCATCGTGGGCACCAGCGCCGGCTCTGTCGTGGGTGCGCTCTATGCATCCGGGCTCAACGGCTTTCAAATACAGGAACTGTCCATGAACATGCAGGAAGACCAGGTTCTCGACGGTTCAGGCTTATACCGGTGCATTGCCGAAACGATAATCTCGGACAAGAGGGGGTGCATCAAGGGTCAGGCGCTGCAGGATTTCACCAATAAAAACGTCAAGCACCGCCCGATAGAAGGACTCGATAAAATTTTTGCCGCAGTCGCCACCAATCTGAGCAACGGAGAAATGATGGTATTCCGATCGGGCAATACCGGCATGGCAGTTCGAGCCTCCTCTTCTGTGCCGGTGTTTTTTCAGCCCGTAACCATCAACGGCCAGGATTACGTGGATGGCGGGCTGGTCGCGCCTGTTCCGGCAGGCGTAGCTCGCTCATTGGGTGCAGATTTCGTCATCGCCGTCGACATTTCAGACCGCCCTCAGGACAGAAGCACGGCCGGGATCGCTGATATCCTGTGGCAAACCTTTTCCATTTTCGGGCAGACCATCAATCGCCATGAGCACACCAGCGCGGATATCATTATTCGCCCGGTTACATTTGGCCTCCCCTCGTCCGACGTAAGCGGCCTCAATAAAGCCGTACTCGAGGGAGAAAAGGCTGTCGCGAAAATATTGCCGGAACTGAAAGCCAAACTGGCGATATTGAATGAGACACGCCATGTAGCGGGGATGCCTTGAGTGAAAAGGAATTGACTCCGATACCTTTTAACTTCTAACGTGGCTGAAATATTGGACAACAACCTTTCACGAATTATCTGGAGCATGTCCGATGATGAAGTTCGGGTGGGATACCGGAAAGGCCGCGGCGAACTTGCGCAAGCTTGGCGTACCATTCAACGAGGCGAAATCTGTGTTCCTCGGCCAGATCGCGGTCTTCCACACACATCGCCCCGGTGTCATCCGCATCATCTGTGCACGCAGTGTCACCCATGTAGAATGGAAACTTTATGAAGAAGATTAATGACGAAATGCGCGCAGAGCATAACCCGGCTTTGCCGGCTTCGACGCGTGGGGGCGACTACACCGGAATCCTTCCGAGCCAGAAGATTCAGGAGATGCTGAATAGCAACGAGATCAAGACGGTGATGAATCTTGATCATGACCAGGTCCAGCCCGCCAGCATAGACCTGCGCCTTGGCGATTATGCTTATCCCGCAGGTACGAGTTTTCTTCCCGGCAAGGGAATGAAAGTGTTCGATAAGATGAAGCAACTTGATGAGCGGTTTGCCGACTTCAAGATCGATCTGCGCAATGGCGCTATTCTTGAAAAGGGACTCGTATATGTTATTCCTCTTCAGGAAGCCATCAGTTTAAAAAGTGAAGTGGCTGCCTTTGCCAACCCGAAGAGTTCAACGGGCAGGCTGGATATTTTAACGCGCCTGATTGCCGATGAAGCGACCAGCTTTGACCAGGTAAGCGCGGGGTATAAAGGCGAGCTGTTTATAGAAGTCGCGCCCCGAAGTTTCAGTGTCGTAGTCAAAACAGGCACCCGCTTGAACCAGCTGAGATTTCGCCGCACCCGGGGAGAGGAGGCGAAAGCCATCACTGCTTCAGAATGGAGAAAGCTTCTCGATGAAGGCCAGATTGTTGATTCAAAAGACTACGAGAAGGCTCCCAGGAAGACAGGTGTATTACCTTTCACTGTGGATTTGAAAGGCTCTGGCGCGGATGGCAATATAATCGGGTATCGCGCGAAAAAACATGCCAAACGCATTGACCTGGAAAGGCGGGATTATGACCCGTTGGATTTCTGGGAGCCAATCACTTTCCATAAAACGCCTTCACTGATACTGGATCCTGATGAATTCTATATCCTCATGACGAAAGAAGCGATCGCGGTGCCGCCGGAATATGCGGCTGAAATGCTGCCGTACGATACCCGCGCAGGTGAATTCCGGGTTCATTATGCCGGTTTTTTTGATCCGGGATTCGGTTGGGATGCCAGGATAAATAAAGCGGGAAGCAGCAGGGGGGTTCTGGAAGTGCGCTCACACGAGGTACCCTTCCTGCTCGAGCATGGCCAGACGGTTGGGTGGCTTCGCTATGAGCGTATGGCAGCCAGGCCGGACCTTATGTACGGGCAAGGCATCCATTCAAACTATCAAGGGCAGAGCCTTAAATTAGCCAAGCAGTTCAGGCAACTGTGAAATTGATGTTAATAAAAGCCCGGCATCGCCGGGCTTCTTTTTTGCAGTAGCTTCTGGCCACCTCTAAAAATTCGTCACACCGGCGAAGGCCGGTGTCCAGCTTATTGAAAATACTGGATTCCGGCCTTCGCCGGAATGACGAAATCTGAATTTTTAGAGGTGCCCT
>JANLIB010000122.1 GCA_024653675.1 Gallionella sp.
ACCCGCCCCTACGAATAAATGAAAAAAATCGTCATCCTGATCTCCGGTCGCGGCAGCAACATGCAAGCCCTGCTGGAAGCCAAGCTGCCCTGCCGCGTCGCGGCGGTGATCAGCAATCGCGCGGATGCCGAAGGGCTGAATATCGCCAAGGCGCATGGCATTCCCACTGCTGTTGTCGAACATCGCGACTATCCGGATCGCGACAGCTTCGATGCTGCGCTTGCCAAAAAGATCAATGCTTTTCATCCTGATTTTGTGCTGCTCGCCGGTTTCATGCGCATTCTCACTCCAAACTTCGTGGCGCACTATCACGGCAGGCTGCTCAATATTCATCCCTCGCTATTGCCGGCATACAGCGGCACCAATACCCATGCGCGCGCGCTGTACGATGGCGTAAAGATCCATGGCTGCACGGTGCATTTCGTCACCCCCGATCTCGATCATGGCCCGATCATCATCCAGGCTGCCGTGCCGGTGATCCGTGACGACACCGAGCAGACGCTGGCGGCGCGCGTGCTCCACGAGGAACACCGGATATATCCGCAAGCCGTCCGCTGGCTATGCCAGGAGCAAATCAAATTGGGCGAACAGGGGAAAGTGGTATTCCGGTATCGCAAGCAGACAGGCTATACCCTGGTTTCACCCGGTGTGGAATAGTCAGATGACAGAAGACAGAGGACAGAGGACAGAAAGGTTGTCGCGGCTGTGCCGCGTCTTTGTTCTGTTTTCTGTCTTCTGTCTTCCGTCTTCTGTCTACGCTGCTCCGCCGGGCAGCGTGCAGGCTGCTTACGAGATTCAAAAGGGCGGTATTAAAATCGGCCTGATCGAGGAGACTTTTACCCGCGACAAGGATCGCTACACGATCACCAGCACCACACGCGCCACAGGCTTGCTGGCGATATTCAGGCCGGGAAAGATTGTCTACAGCAGCAGCGGGCTGGTAGGCGCTCAAGGGCTGCGGCCCCTTATTTTCAGCGACCTGCGCGAGGGCGAGGAGCGCAAGAACCGCCATGCCGAATTCGATTGGGATGCGAAGCAGCTCACCATGATCCAACAGGCGCAGCGCACGGTTGTACCCCTGCCTGACGGCACGCAGGACCGCATCAGCGCGATGTACCAGTTCATGTACCTGCCGCTGGAAAAAACAGACGTGCTGAATTTCAATATGACCAACGGCAGCAAACTGGACATATACAATTACCGCATCACACCCGATCAAAGCGTGACGGTTCCGCTCGGTACTTTCAAGGCGCTGTATGTCGCCAGCGTTCCGGAACCGGGCGTAAACCGGACGGAAATCTGGCTGGCCATCGAGCATGCCAACTTGCCTTACAAGATGGTCATCACCGATCCGGATGGCGGAAAACTGACGCAGGTCCTCACTGCCTTCAGCATCGTCAAGTGAGCTCCAAGCTGAGCGCCCCATCGCGCCGCATCGCCTTCGCTATCGGCATCTCATTGTTGTTGCATGGTCTGCTGCTGTGGGGGCCAAACATCGAATTGCCGCATTCCAAACCGTCCCTGCCGCCGCTGGCGGCCAAACTTGAAGCTCTGCCAGGCGCGCCTGCCACGCCAAAACCGAAACGCAAAGCCCGCCTCGCGCCAAAACCCGAACCCGTTGAAGAACCCATTGCAGAACCCATTGCAGCACCCGTTTCAGAACCCATTGCAGAACCCGTTTCAGAACGCACGACACAAACTGCATCCGCCGAAGATATCCCGCTTGCTGCAAGCGCTGTCGCCGCCAGCGCGCCTCCTGCCGCTGAGACAATCGCCCAGCCCGAATCGGCCAGCGCAGTCGAACGTCCCACGCTGCCTCGCCGAGCGCAACTGGCCTTCGACGTGTACAACGGCACGAGTGACTTCAAGATTGGCGAGGTGACGCACACGCTGGAAATAGACGACGGACACTATGTGCTGCATTCGGTAACCAGTACCGTTGGGCTTGCAAGATTAATCAAGACCTTCAAGCTTACTCAGTACAGCAGCGGCAGTTATGCCAGACAGGGTTTGCAGCCGGAGCAATTTTTTGAGGAGCGTGCCGAAAGGTTAAGCACACAACGCAACACCGTCGAGTTCGATCATGCGGCACAGCGTGCGCGCTTTTCGCGCAGCGGAGAAGCCGTGCTGCCGCCGGACACACAGGATATCCTGAGCATCCTCTACCAGTTCCCGCCGCTGGCGAATACCGGATCAGTGGCGATCTTCGTCAGCAACAGCAGGAAAATCGAACGCTACGAATTCGATATCGCCGCCAGCGAAAATATCCAGACAGCGATGGGCGAGCTGCGCACCGTGCATCTGCGTAAAATGCATCAACCCGATGAGGAAGGCCTGGAGATATGGCTCGCGCAGGAATACCGGTTGCTTCCGGTGAAGTTGCGTATCATTGACAGAAATGGCGAAATATCCGGCGAGAGCATCATTACCGGCATTCGCGCGGAGTTCGAAGAGGAAACCAAACAAGATGTTGATCACTGAATACCGTCTGGATCTGGTCATCCAGGCGCTGCGCGCCATCCTGCCGCTGGCGCATCCCGCCGATACGACCCTGCGCTACTTTTTCAGGAACGAACGCATCGGCTCGAACGAGCGCGAACTGGTCGCCGAGGCCGTGTTCGGCGTGTTGCGCCATCGCTTGCTGCTGGAGCATTGCTGCGCTGATAACCTTACACCGCGCCGCATGGCACTCGCCTGGCTGGTCCGGTTTGGCGGCTATAACCTGCGCGAAATCGAGCCGGTGTTGAAGCGTGATGAGAAGGACTGGCTCGCCACGGTGAAAGGCGTCAAGGTTGAGGAACTGCCGTTGCCGGTGCAAGCCGAGCTGCCCGAATGGCTGGTGGATAAGATGCGCGCATCCTGTTCTGATGCCGGCATCCTCGCGATAGGAAAATCCATGCAGCAGAGCGCACCGCTGGACATACGCGTAAACACACTGCTCGCCGGGCGCGATGATATATTGCAGCAGCTTCACGACAAGAATATCGATGCATCCCCCACGCCTTATTCGCCTATAGGCATCCGCCTCAAGGAAAAAATCCCGTTGATCAAGGACGCGCTGTTCACCGAAGGCAAGATAGAAGTGCAGGACGAAGGCAGCCAGTTGCTCGGCTTTCTGCTCGCGCCCAGGCGCAACGACATGGTGGTGGATTTCTGCGCCGGTGCGGGTGGTAAAACGCTGATGTTGTCTGCCATGATGAATTCGCAAGGCCGTTTGTATGCGATGGATGTCTCCGAAAAACGCCTTGCCAATCTCAAACCGCGCCTGAAACGCTCCGGTGCCAGCAACATTCAACCTATGCTGATCGCGCACGAGAACGATCTCAAGGTCAAGCGCCTGGCCGGCAAGATCGACCGCGTGCTGGTGGATGCGCCGTGCAGCGGGTTGGGCACGCTGCGGCGCAGCCCGGATCTTAAATTCCGCCAGTCGCCCGGCAGTATCGAAGCGTTTGCGCACCAACAGGCCGCCATCCTCGCCTCCGCCAGCCGGCTGCTGAAAAAAGGCGGCCGCCTGGTGTACGCAACGTGCAGCTTCCTGCCGGAAGAGAACCAGCACATCGTGCAAGCTTTCCTGGCCACCCATCCCGATTTCGTGCTGCGCCCGGCCAGTGAAGTGTTGCAGCAACAAAAGATCACATTGGAAACAGGTGATTTCCTGGAACTGCGCCCGCATTTGCATGGCACGGACGGATTTTTCGCGGCGGTATTGGAACGAATCCAGTTTTAGCGCGCGCAGCGCATGCTACACCGGCTGAAATGGGATTGTGGGCGCCTCTATTAATTCAAAATCCTAAACGAGACAAGGCGCGAAAGAAATTTTAGCGCGCCGCATATGTTTGATATGTAATTCCAATTCCAGATAAAAAGTGTATTTGTAGGGCGGGCTACGCCCGCCATGGCGGGTGGAACCCGCCCTACGCAAAAAGCACTTAAATTAGAAATGGAATAACTAAAGTTTTGCAGGTTGGAAACGCGCAGCCCCTCACCTCAATCCTCTCCCGCTTGCGGGAGAGGAAGCAAACGAGAAGAGCAATCGTCGATTCCTGCGCTTTATCCACCCTACTATCCGCTAGAATACGCCCCTGCAAAACGTTCAGTTCAACCGGCGCCCACATGGCCATCAAAGCAACCGTCTTCAAAGCCGCCCTCCAGATCGCCGACATGGATAGACACTACTATGCCGAGCACGCCCTGACGCTGGCGCGGCATCCGTCCGAAACCGACGAGCGCATGATGGTGCGCCTGCTTGCCTTCGCTCTATATGCCGATGAAGCGCTGACATTCGGCAAAGGCCTCAGCAGCGATGACGAGCCCGACCTGTGGCACAAGGACCTCACCGGCGCGATCGTGCGCTGGATCGTCGTGGGTTTGCCCGACGAGCGCGCCATCCGCAAAGCCAGCGGACGCGCCAGTCAGGTCGTGGTCATCAGCTACGGCCGCGCCGCCGACATCTGGTGGAGCCAGGTGAGCGACAAGTTACAGCGCCTGAACAACCTGACTGTGCTCAGGATTCCGAACGAAACCACGTCATCCCTCGCCGCTCTCGCCAGCCGCAACATGCAGTTGCAATGCACCATACAGGAAGGGCACATCATGATGACCAGCAATGCGGGGATGATAGAGATCGAGCCGAAGGTGTTGCAGGGAGGTGTAAATAACGGATGACATGGGGACGGAGCCCCAATGATTTCGGTAAATTCCCATGCACCGAGTGGTCACGAGGTTTTGACGCTCCACATCGCGAGTGATGGCGCGTTACATTGAGCGTGCGTCATGATTTGCTTCTTAGCCGTACACCACGCTACGGTGGGCGACTTTCACTACCAGCACGGTGATTTTTTCGCGCTGGATGTCTGCTACAACACGCCAATCTCCAATCCTGTATTTGCGCAGTCCGGCAAGATTTTCTTCCAGCCAGTAGCCGCATGACAGCGGGTCGCTTTCCACCTTCTTGAAATATTTCAGTATCTGACGCTGGACAGAACCGTCCAGTTTCTTGAACTGCCTGGCAGCAGCCGGATCGAACTCAATCGCCCAAACCAAGTTCGGCTTTCAAGCGCGCCAGCGGGATGGGTTTCTTGCCCTTTGCCAAAACGGCTTTCGCATCCCGTATGTCTTCGATGTCTTCCAATAAGTTGATAATGGCGTTGCGCACCAACTTGGCCTTGCTGATCTTCAAGCCCTTGGCTGCCTCGGCAACCGCATCATCCAGTCCTTTGCTGATATTGATGCTGCTTGAAGCTTTGCGCGCAGTTGGTGCGCGTGTGGTTGTGGCGGTCATGGTGCTGCCTCCTGATATGTATCGATGACTTGAATTCTACGCCAAACAGGGCGGAAATAAAATTCATGCCGCTTAGAGACCCCAGTGACGGGCGCGATGCCCACCGGCACAAGAACCTCTTCGAGGTAAATCTCGCCCCTACAGAAGCACCCGCCAACCGACCAGAACATATCGCTCCAGCACATACAGCAGGGCGAGCACCGCGAGAAATAACATAGAGAAACGCAGCGTCTGCATGGCAAACTGGAAGTAGCGGCGATTGCGCGTGAAGATATACATGCCGCCGCTCAGCACCAGCAACAACGCCACTAATATAATAAATACGCGCAGGATCAACATGTGCCGATAATCAGCGGGGATCAGGCAGCTTGCAATTGCAGCCGCAGGAATGCAGGCGCCTCTTCCACGCTGTCGAAGGTAACAAATTCCCAGGCTTGTTCATCGGCGAGCAGTTCGCGCAGCAGGGCGTTGTTCAGCGCATGGCCGGATTTGTAGCCGGAGAACGCGCCGATCAGCGGATGCCCCAGCAGATACAGGTCGCCTATCGCGTCGAGTACTTTGTGTTTGACGAACTCGTCCTCGAAACGCAATCCGTCGGCATTCAGCACGCGGTAGTCGTCCATCACGATGGCGTTGTCCAGGCTGCCGCCAAGCGCCAGGCCTTGTGCACGCATGCTCTCGACTTCCTGCATAAAACCGAAGGTGCGGGCGCGGCTGATGTCGCGGATATAGGAATGCTCGCCAAGGTCAACTACGACATTCTGTTTTGTGCTGGCGAAAACCGGATGAGCGAAGTTGATGGTGAAGGATAATTTGTAGCCGTTGTAGGGTTCAAAGCGCACCCATTTGTCGCCCTGCTTTACCTCCACGGTCTTTTTGATGCGGATAAATTTCCTGGCGGCGGATTGCTCGACCATGCCCGCCGATTGCAACAGGAACACGAAGGTGCCGGCGCTGCCGTCCATGATCGGCACTTCGGCGCTGTCCAGATCGACGTAGGCGTTGTCCACACCCAGACCGGCCAGCGCCGACATCAGATGCTCGATAGTGGCGACACGCACGCCGTTCTGTTCCATGCAGGTGGACAGGCGCGTGTCATGCACCCGTTCCGCTTGCGCGCAGATCTCCTCGACCGGCTTTACGTCCACGCGGCGAAACACGATGCCGGTGTTGGCCGGCGCCGGACGCAGTCCGAGCGTGACTTTTTCGCCGCTGTGCAAGCCGACTCCTGTAACGCTGACAGAGCTTTTCAAGGTGCGCTGCTTGACCATGACTGTTTTGATGATTGAAACCATTGGGCGATTTTAACACAGCGCCGTAGGATGGGTTGAGCGCAGCGATACCCATCAATTATCCGTTAAGCTTTAGCGATGGGTATCGCTGCGCTCAACCCATCCTACAAATCTGAGGACTAAGTAAAACCAACCGGTCTGACTTTTCTCAGTCCTCAGTCCTCATCCCTCATCCCTGTTTCTAATCCGCCTGCTTACGCAAAAACGACGGAATGTCATAAGTATCCACTCCGGATTTTTCCATCGCATCTACCGCTGCTCTGCGCCCGCTACGCATGATCGCCGGCGTTTCCAGCTCGCCGTAATTCACGTTGGCCATCGGCTCGTCATGTGTGCCGGTCTTCTGGAGGTCATGGTGCTGATAGACGATTTCCGGCTTGGTTTGCTTGCGCGCCAGCGGCGCGCCCAAACCCGT
This sequence comes from Gallionella sp., assembly GCA_024653675.1. GTDB lineage: Bacteria > Pseudomonadota > Gammaproteobacteria > Burkholderiales > Gallionellaceae > Gallionella. Next base: position 6,989 of record JANLIB010000122.1, read on the forward strand.
CGCCACGACGGTGACGCGCATTTCGTCACCCATGGCCTCGTCGAACACCGAACCGACGATCACGGTCGCTTCTTCGGCGGCGAACTGGACGCACTCCATCACCTCTTCCAGTTCCTGAAGTTTCAGGCTGCTGGAGGAGGTGATATTCACCAGCACGCCGCGCGCACCGGTCATATCTATATCTTCCAGCAGCGGGCTGGCGATCGCGCGTTCCGCGGCGGCACGCGCGCGATCCGGTCCGGAAGCGATCGCCGAACCCATCATCGCCATGCCGTTTTCCGACATCACGGTGCGCACGTCGGCGAAGTCCACGTTGATCAAGCCCGGCACATTGATCACTTCGGCGATGCCTGCCACCGCGCCCTGCAACACGCCGTTGGCCGCCTTGAAGGCTTCCGGCACGGTGACATCCTTGCCCAGCACTTCCATCAGCTTGGAGTTGGGCACGATGATCAGGGAATCGACATGCTCATGCAACGCCTCGATACCTTCCTTGGCGTAACGCATCCGGTTGCCTTCATACGCGAACGGCTTGGTGACCACCGCCACGGTCAGGATGTCCATCTCTTTTGCGAGTTGCGCGATGATGGGCGCGGCGCCGGTTCCGGTTCCTCCGCCCATGCCTGCGGTGATGAACACCATGTGCGCGCCGCTGAGCATTTCCTTGATGCGTTCGCGATCTTCTTCAGCCGCCGCCTGTCCCACCGAAGGCTTGGCTCCGGCGCCCAGCCCCTTGGTGATGCTTGCGCCGATCTGCAACTGGGTGCGCGCCTTGCTGCGCTTGAGGGCCTGCGCATCGGTATTGATGACGATGAACTCGACTCCCTGCACACCCTGTTCGATCATATGATCGACTGCGTTGCCTCCACAGCCGCCCACACCGATCACCTTGATCACCGCATCCTGCGTTAACACTTCCATGATTTCAAACATCGCCGTCTCCTTTTCAAAATTGCAAAATCAAACCTGACCCCACCCTGAAACACAACCCGTACAGAAATTCATCTTTTGGGATGCACCGCGCAACACCGCGACGCGCCCGGACAACGAATCTAAAAATTCCCCTCGAACCACTTTTTCATCCTGCCAAACACATCACCGATGGAATTCGATTTCATGCGCGTCTCCTCGTTGCGTTGATGATGCTCCAGGCCATATAACAACAGCCCGACTCCGGTCGCCATGCGCGGCGTCTTCACCACATCCGACAGCCCGCCGACATATTTCGGGACACCCAATCGCACCGGCAGGTGAAAAATCTCTTCGCCCAGTTCGACCATGCCCTGCATGGCGCTGCTGCCGCCGGTGATCACGATGCCTGACGACAACAGATCCTCGAAGCCGCTGCGGCGCAACTCCTGTTGCACCAGCGAATACAATTCCTCGACGCGCGGCTCGATCACCTCCGCAAGGGTTTGCCGCGACAATATGCGCGGCCCACGCTCGCCCACACCCGGCACTTCGATCGCGCCGCCATCGGCCAATTGGCGCAGCGCGCAGCCGTGCTTGATCTTGATGTCCTCGGCATCCTGGGTCGGGGTGCGCAACGCCATCGCGATGTCATTGGTGACCTGATCGCCCGCAATCGGTATCACCGCGGTGTGGCGTATCGCTCCGCCGGTGAATACCGCGATGTCGGTGGTTCCTCCGCCGATGTCCACCAGGCACACGCCCAGTTCCTTTTCATCCTCGGCCAGCACCGCCTTGCTGGATGCCAGCGGCTGCAGGATCAGCTCGTTGACTTCCAGTCCGCAGCGATGGATGCATTTCATGATGTTCTGCACCGCCGATATCGCTCCGCTGACGATGTGCACCTCGACATCCAGGCGCATCCCGCTCATGCCCAGCGGTTTCTTGATGCCATCCTGCCCGTCGATGCTGAATTCCTGTTCGAGGACGTGCAATAGCTGCTGATCGCCCGGCAAGCTGATCGAACTGGCGGTTTCAATCACTCTTTCGATGTCGGCAGGCGAAACTTCCTTTTCCTTGATCTTCACCATGCCGCGCGAATTGATGCTGCGGATATGGCTGCCTGCGATGCCGGTATAGACTTCATGTATCTTGCAATCCGCCATCAGTTCGGCCTCTTCCAGCGCGCGCTGGATCGAACCCACCGTGGCTTCGATGTTGACCACCATGCCCTTCTTCATACCGTCGGATTCGTGCATGCCCATGCCGATCACTTCCAGCATGCCTTCCGGCTTGACTTCGCCGACGATGACCACAATCTTGGACGTGCCGATGTCCAGACCGACAACCATGTTCTTGGTTTCCCTGCTTCTACTCATCGTCAGCCCTCATTCAGAGGACAGAAGACAGATGACAGAGGACAGAAAACCTGTCCCAGATCATTAGCCTTGCTATCCCTTAACATTTGTAATTTGTTTAACTGAAAACCCATTGCGATAACGCAAATCCACATATGCCGCTCCCTCTTTCAGAGGACAGATGACAGAGGACAGAAAACCTGTCCCAGATCATCAGCCTTGCTATCCCTTAACATTTGTAATTTGTTTAACTGCAAATCCATTGCGATA
>JANLIB010000130.1 GCA_024653675.1 Gallionella sp.
TGGTCAATAGAACGACTATTGACCTGCAAAACCGGCAAAATCTGTCCTCGCTCAGCCGAATTTTCGCTTCGATTCTTCAAGTCAGACAGGCTGCTAGCGTGGAGCGATATAGCCTTTGTCATCGGAAAGAATGATCTCCACCCGCCTGTTCAATTGGCGGCTGGCGGCAGCGTCGTTGCTGGCAACCGGAAACGCCTCGCCATAACCGCGCGTAGTCACACGGTCGGCGCTGATCCCGCTGTCGACCAAGGCCGAACGCACGGCATCGGCGCGCCGCTCGGAAAGCGCCAGATTGAGGCTGTCGCTGCCGATGCTGTCGGTGTGGCCTTCGATCAATGCCTTGTGTTGCGGGTATTGCCTGAGAAAACCGGCAAGCTTCTGCACGCTGCGCACACCGCCCGGTTTCAGCAGCGCCTTGTTGGTGCCGAACAATACGTCGCCCAGTGTGATCACCAGGCCGCGAGGCGTTTTCTGAGCATTCAATTTCTGGGTATTCAGCTCCTTGATCTGCATTTCCTGTTGCGCGATCAGTGCTTGATCCTGTTGCGCATTGGCGTTGGCTGCCGCCAATTCTTCAGCTTGCCAATCGGCGGTTTCCTTCAGGTCAGCCACTTGCTGCCTGGCCGCATCGGCTTCGGCCGTTCTTGCCGCAAGGCGAACCTCGTCGCGCTTGGCGCCGGCGATGGTGACCGCTGATTCAGCTGTTTTCCGCTTGGCCGCTTCCTGCGCGATCGCCACCTTCTGTTTGGCCAGATAGGCCAATTGATTGACTGTAGCAGTATCTTCCCCATGGCTCAAGGCATATTCCGCCTTGTTCAGGGAGTCACTGGCTTCTTTCAGCTCAAGTGCTGCCAGATTCGCGACCTGGGGGTTGCTGCTTGCGCTGTTGTAATCGCCATGCGCTTCGGTGAGAGATGCATTCTTTGGCGCAGCGCAGCCAGCCAGGATCGCGACAGCGATCAAGGCCAGGGGAAGGAATCTATTTTTTGGCATGACGGGTTCCATTTATGTTTACTCGGCCTTACGGTTGATTTCCTGGCGTAGCGCGCGACTATCTTCTTTCAGTGCATCCGCAGCTTTCTGTGCCTTGGCTGTACGCGCCATCGCTTCAGCCAGTTGGGCGTCGACCTGTGCCTGTTCCGCAAGTTGCCGGGCATGCACATAGTCTTTCTCTGCCATTGCCCGCTCGGCACTACCCATCTTGTCAATTGCTGACTTGATCTGTAGCGGTGCGAACTCATTGCCTCCGGCACTGGTTGCATTGCTTATTGCAGCCTTGGAAACGGCCATCTGTTCGATAGGCGCAGGCGTGCTCGCGCAACCCATCACAAAGATTGCAGTTGCTGCAGCTACGCCTAACCTGCACATAATTTGTCGAAATCCTGGGGGATATAGGTTCTTCATGTTTTTGTCATTCGTTGAGTTAAGGGTCGAATTACAAAACGCATTAGATTAAATCCCGCAGATGCATACCGTGCGCTAGCGCACATAACGCGACATCGCGGTGTCTCTTGGGGGGAATAATGCCGGGCAGATATGCGTGCCCGGTGCTGGAAAATAAGCAGCAGACAGGCGAAAAACAACAACAAGCGGACAGCACGGGGACGTTGGTGCGGCTGCGCGAAAACGTCGTGGTGCTTTTGCATTATTGAGGATTACATATTTGAAGACAGAGTCTACGCATCACGTAGGCCGGGCTACGCCCGACGCGGCGGGCAAAGCCCGCCCTACGGTAAATCACATAACCGTCATGAATTATGTAAAGCTCAATAAATTCAACAATAGTGTTCCAATACATTTGGAAATCACGCTCGCCGTATTTACACGACGATCACCTTGAATCATCAAATAACACTTCCAGGCGCATGCTGAGCGCCGGGCTGAAATGATAATTCTTTTGTACGGGGAAATGCAGTTGCGGGCTTAATTCAAAGAATAGCCATTCACGATGCAACCGGTAACGATAATGCAGCAGCGCGACATAATCCGTCACTTGATAATGCGGATTGGTGACGCCTATCGCACTCACTTGATACAGCAAGGCGGTGCGATCACTCAGGGTGTGGTAAACCGACAGATCCTGGCGCAGGTAGTAGTTCTCTGTATCGAAGAGCCATGTGGCGCTACTGGTGGAACGGAATAGGAGCGGTTCGCTCAACAGGCGCTCCAGGTCGAGTTGGGTGGTTTCACCCGCACCTATGGTATGGAACAAAAACAAAGTCTCGGCTGCCTTCAGCCGCCACTGGCCCAGCGGAAGCGAATAGCTCCCTCTTGCGCGTGCGAAAGGATTCGGATCCGTGGTTATGCCATGAAATTGAATCCCCACATCGGTGCTACCGTACCAACGGCTTTCATCCTTCTTTTCATAGCGCAGAGCTGCAGCAACACTCTTGGGCGTGGCGACATTGCTCGAAGGGGTAATGATCTTCTTGTTTATACCGGCCTGACCTTTTGCGGGCTCAGTTGTTAGATTTTGCTCGGGGTCTGTTTCCAGCAACAGGCGTAATTGCCCCTCGGTTATTGGCAATCTCAAATTCAGCCTGGTTGAAAGATTGAATTTGTCATCGCCGCCATATCCCGTCGTTCTGGTAAGGTCCATCTGGACCACACTTTGATTGCTTTCCTGGTAATGACGATCACCGCCAAAGAAGCGATCAATATAGCTTGCGAAACTGGTGATCTTTCCGGACAAGTAATTACGCGAAGAATCCATAGCTTCAAAACTATCGGCTTGCTGTGTCACCGGAATGGTTTGTGGCGTCGCTGGAACGGTTTGTTCTGCGCCAAGCGCCTTCAAGGGAAAAAACAGAGCAATGCCCGACAGCAGGCTGAGCGGAAGGCCGGAAGGCGGGATGGATCTACACCCAAAGGGATACATTTCGGTATGAACCTGATCTAAGTGGACGCGTAAGCGGAGTTTGACATGGCTTCACCCCTGCACAAAGCCCGTCCTGAGCCTGTCGAAGGGCTACGGGAGTTTCCTGGCCAAGCGAAAACCGAAGATGCTGAAACGGAGCTCGGGTTCCTTGCCGTCACGTGTTGCCGCGCGCACATTCCGTGGCGCGTTATTCCACGAGCCGCCGCGAAGCGTGCGCTTCACATCATCCCCCTGCCAGGATATCCCGTCAGCCGGGGCGTCTTTATAACTATCGTGATAACTGTCCTGTGTCCATTCCAACACGTTTCCCAGCATATCATTCAATCCGAAAGCATTGGCCTTGAAGCTGCCTGCCGGGGCGGTATAGGCAAAACCATCCGTGCAGTTATGAGCCGACCAGGATGTCGCTCCTTGTATTATTGCTCGTGCTGTCTTGTCCGCGGTATTCGCATATCCGCAAGCCTTATCAGGGCTGTTACCCCAGTAACGTGCAGTGCTGGTTTTGCCACGCGCGGCATATTCCCATTCAGACTCTGCCGGCAGACGGTATTGTTTGCCTGTCTTGCGTGACAACCATTTTGCATAGGCTTGGGCGTCGTTCCAGTTGATACAGACGGCAGGATGTTTGTCGTTTTGCGGGTAGCCGGGTTTGCGCCAGTTGCGTCCACTGCGCTCTTCAAATTTTCCGCCTTCAAGCGTCCAGCATTTGTCGCCGGTGCTGTATTTGGCCTCTTTCACAAATGCGGCAAACTGTCCCCGGGTGATCTCGGTCTTACCCATCGCGAAGGCGGCTATGTTGACACTATGCACAGGAGCTTCGTCGTCGCCGCGTCCGGATTCGGAGCCGGGCGAACCCATGGCAAAACTCCCTGAAGGGATGACCACCATCATGGGACAGCTTGGGCAGTCGCGGAATATCCTGGCTGCTTTTGGTGTTTGTGCGGCTCTGGATGCCTTGGCTGCCATGTCCTGCTCGGCGGCTTGGGCTTGGGCAGGCATCCACAACAAACATAGGGTGGTGGTGAGACTGCGTATATTGCGCATCGGAGCCATCTCGTTTTATAGGGCTAGTATCGTAAATAACGAAACATTTTGTGGTGCTTACCTGCAGTCATGTAAGTTGGGTTAGCGGCAGGAAACAACAAGCGCTTTTCACGTTTGCCTCCTCTCCCGCAGGCGGGAGAGGATTGAGGTGAGGGGCATCGCGTAACCCAACAACCCTGATCCTCTGCGCAGATTTATGTTTCGTAATTAACAGGTCATGATACTAGTTGATTCAGAGCTGATAATTAGACGCTATTTCCGCAGATGCGCACCGTGCGCTAGCGCACATAAACGCTACACAGCGTCACCCGTTAATCACTCTCAGCAAGACAACCACGACAGCGATCACCAGCAGAATGTGGATAAAACCGCCCATGGTGTAAGCGGTGATCAGCCCGA
>JANLIB010000161.1 GCA_024653675.1 Gallionella sp.
AAATTTTAGCGCGCCGCATATGTTTGATATGTAAGCGTTAAAATTTGTTGAGCAACGCTGTATCGCGACGGAGTTTGGATTAATAGAGGTGCCCTTAAGACGGTGCAGTTTGGCTGGCCTCTGGGCATGCCGCTTGTGCGTAAAATGGAAAAAAACCTATGGGAGATTCGCGTTCATTTGGATGGTCGTATAGCGAGATTGCTGTTTACTGTCATAAGCAGCAAGATTGTTTTGTTGCACGGATTTATCAAGAAATCTCAAGCTACACCACAACCCGACTTGAAATTGGCAAAAGACAGAATGAGGAGTGAATAATGAAGGCAAAAAATATAGGTAGCAGTTTTGATGATTTCTTGGCTGAAGAAGCCATGTTGGATGAGGCAACCGCAGTTGCTGTCAAGCGCGTGATCGCCTGGCAAATCGACCAAGAAATGAAAGCCCAAAATCTGACGAAAACATCAATGGCCAAGAAAATGCACACCAGCCGTGCAGCGCTTAACAGACTACTGGATACCACAGATACCAGTCTTACTCTCACCACACTTTCAAGTGCCGCTTCTGTACTTGGAAAAAAACTGCGCATTGAGTTATTGCCAGTTTAATTGGCCAATTCAAGGTCATCTAGTTGCTCACTGATGCGAGAACCTGATGCAATTGCAGTTCTGAAAGCTGAGAATGGTCGGCTTATTGCGCTACTGGAAACACATGACATCGAATGGCGATTACCGCCTGAACCTGATCCGATAGTCACGATAGAGGCAGAGCCATCTAATTTCAGCGCCCAAGAAAAAGTGGCACTCTTTCGTCGCTTGTTTAGAGGCCGCACTGACGTTTACCCGATTCGTTGGGAAAGCAAGACCACAGGCAAAACTGGTTACGCGCCAGCTTGCTCGAATGAGTGGCTTGCCGGAGTGTGCAATAAACCACGCATCAAATGTTCAGATTGCAATAACCGTGCGCTGAGCCCGCTAACTGATTTTGTCATCTACGAACATCTCGCAGGGAAACGCACCGTTGGTGTCTATCCACTTCTGGCAGACGACAACTGCCACTTTCTTGCTGCTGATTTCGATGAAGCAGAATGGAAAGAAGATGCGCTGGCATTCGTTCATTCATGTCACGAATTTGGTGTGCCAGTCGTACTTGAAATTTCTCGTTCAGGCAATGGTGCGCACGCTTGGGTTTTCTTCTCCGGCACTGTGTCTGCCCGCGATGCCAGGCGACTTGGCACGGCCATTATTAGCCACACCTGCACTCGCACACGACAGCTTAAGCTCGCATCCTACGATCGACTTTTCCCCAATCAAGACACGATGCCCAAGGGTGGTTTCGGCAACCTGATTGCGCTGCCATTACAGAAGAAGCCACGTGAAAACGGTTGCAGTGTGTTCGTAGACACTGCCTTGCGTCCCTATCCGGATCAATGGGGATTCTTGGCATCTATCCAGTCAATGCCTGCGCACGATATTGAACCGGTTATTCTGCGTGCTACCGGTGGAGTGCATCCGTTGGATGTGACTTTCATTGATGAGGAAGACCTTAAGGAACCGTGGAAGCGTTCTGCACCCATCTCCAAAAATCTGAAGGGTGTCATGCCAGCATCACTCACGGTGACATTGAGCAATCTCATCTACTTTGAGAAAGAGTTACTACCGCAAGCACTGGCCAATCGTTTGATTCGCCTCGCCGCCTTTCAGAATCCCGAATTCTACAAAGCGCAGGCAATGCGAATGTCAGTGTGGGATACACCACGGGTGATTGGCTGCGCAGAAAACTATCCGAAACACATCGCACTCCCTCGCGGCTGCTTGGAACCTGCGCAAGAATTGCTGCATGATAACGGCATTCGTTGTGATCTGCATGACGAGAGATGCGAGGGCGAACCTATTGATGTTGTTTTTTCTGGAACACTTCGCATTGATCAAGAAGCGGCTGTCGCCGCAATGTTGCATCACGACACCGGTGTTCTATGTGCGCCCACTGCTTTTGGCAAAACGGTGACCGCTGCTGCAATGATTGCCGAGCGCGGCGTGAACACGCTTGTGCTGGTTCATCGCACAGAATTACTCAAGCAATGGCAGGAACGGTTGCAATCATTCCTCGGCGTAGGCAAAGGTGTGGTGGGAACCATCGGTGGCGGAAAAGCAAAGCCAACGGGGAAGATCGACATTGCGGTGATGCAATCCGTATCGCGTCAGGGTGAAGTCAATCCGCTGGTCGAGAATTATGGGCACGTTATCATTGATGAATGCCACCACGTCGGGGCTGTGTCGTTCGATGCGATCCTGAAGCGGGTCAAAGCGAAATACGTGCTCGGCCTGACTGCCACGCCAATCCGCCGCGATGGTCAGCAGCCTATCATCTTCATGCAATGTGGGCCGATTCGTCACAAGGCTACTAAACCGGCGAGTGAGCCGCACGACTTGGAAGTCATTCCACAGATTCTACACAAACGAATTGATCTGCCGCAGGAAGCTGGGATTCAGGATGTATTCCGCCAGCTTGCTATCGATGAGGCTCGCACAGCTGCAATTGCCGCCCAAATCGAAGACTCGTTTAGCAAAGGCCGGAAGGTGCTTGTGCTAACCGAGCGCACAGAACATCTGGATGCTATTCAAGCCGCGTTGACTGGAAAGATACCGTCGCTTTTCATCCTACACGGTCGGATGACCAAAAAACTGCGCACTACGATGATCACGGAACTTAACGCGCTGCCGCCAGATGAGCCGCGTGTCTTGCTCGCCACAGGAAAATTGGTGGGTGAGGGATTTGATCATCCGCCGCTTGATACACTGGTTCTGGCAATGCCAATTTCATGGGCGGGAACGTTGCAGCAATACGCAGGTCGGTTGCATCGCGAGCACGCTACTAAAACCGATGTGAGAGTGATTGATTTTGTTGATACGGGCCATCCCGCTCTGCTGCGAATGTGGGACAAGCGACAACGCGGTTACCGGGCGATGGGTTACAAAATCAAGGAGTGATTCAACTGGGTTTACTTCGTTGTCGACTCAGTATTTTCAAAACTGGCTTTGATCAATCCAAAAAAGTGCCCAGATTCATCCTGTTGGATGGCACGTTGAATTAGCAGAATTCCCTTATACCATAAGGAAATTCTGGAATGTGGTGCGCCCGACAGGAGTCGAACCTGTGACCCTTGGCTTCGGAAACCAATACTCTATCCAGCTGAGCTACGGGCGCATTCACATAGCGACATAAGTCTACTACGCGAACTTGAGGCGGGCTGGTGCGGTGCTCGGAATCCTCATGTACCCTGTGTACACTCCGGTTCCTGCGCTCCGTCCCGACCCACCTCAAGTCCGCTCGCTACGACTTCTGCCGCTATGTATAGAAAACAACTTCTGAGAAGGCGCGCAGCATAACGTTTTTTGGCCTGACCGTCCACGCCACGCCGCTGCGAAAAAGTGCTATCGTGCCATCCGGAACAGAAAACAATCCGAAGATGCCATGACTTTCTCGAACCCCGATCCGGAGCAGATACGCAAGCTATTACTCAGCATACACAGCATCGCGGTGGTGGGCTTGTCGGCGAATGAGGCGCGTCCCAGTTTACGCGTTGCGCGCGGGCTGCAAGGTTTCGGCTATCGCATCATCCCTGTGCGCCCTTTGATAGATGAGGTGCTGGGCGAGAAGGCCTATCCCGACCTGGAAAGCCTGCCCGAACTGCCGGACATCGTGGATGTGTTTCGCGCGGCAGAGCATGTCCCTGCAATCGTGGAGAGTTGCATCAAGCTCGGCATCAGGAATCTCTGGCTGCAGGAGGGCGTCATCCACGAGGCCGCCGCGCTGCGCGCCAGGGACGCCGGCATCACGGTGGTGATGAATCGCTGCATGTGGCGCGATTATCTGAAATTTATTGAGCATGGGCATGAATAAGGTTCGCTGCGCGTGGCCGGGCGATGATCCCCTGTATTGCGCCTACCACGACGAGGAATGGGGCGTGCCGCTGCACGATGACCGGCGGTTGTTCGAATTCCTGATACTGGAAGGCGCACAGGCGGGTCTGAGCTGGATCACCATTTTGCGCAAACGCGAAAATTATCGCGCCGCATTCGATGGTTTTGACGCTGCGCGCATTGCCCGTTATGACGCAAATAAAATAGAATCGCTGCTGCAGGATGCAGGTATCGTGCGCAATCGGTTGAAAGTGCAGTCCGCCGTCATCAACGCGCAAAAGTTTCTTGAGGTTCAAGACGAGTTTGGCAGCTTTGACAGATTCAACTGGCAGTTCACCGGCGGCAAGACCAGGCAGAATAAGTGGCGCAGCCTCGCGGAGATTCCGGCGAGCACACCCGAATCCGACGCCATGAGCAAAGAGTTGAAGCGGCGCGGTTTCAAGTTTGCCGGATCGACGATCTGCTACGCGCACATGCAGGCGACCGGTATGATGAACGACCACACCACGAATTGTTTCCGGCACACTGAATTACGAAATTCGTAGGTTGGGTTAGCGGCTTTTTCGCGTAACCCGACATCATTAAAAAGGCTGTTGGGTTACGTCCGTCGGTGGTGAGCCTGTCGAACCATGAAACTGCTAACCCAACCTTGCTTGTATGATGAAAAATCAGGTTGCAGGGCGGGTCACACCGGTGCCGGGACAAAAGTAATTCGTACCCGCCGCAACGCCGAATGTTGCAATGGCGGGTGTGACCCGCCCTACGGAGATGCGGCATTATTTATTGAGAACGGGAATGGGTTAACGATGCTATTGAAATTCACCAAGATGCACGGCACAGGCAACGACTTTGTCGTTCTCGACGGTGTGCGCGAGCAGATCGAGCTCACGCCGGAGCAGTTGCGCCTGTTGGCGGACCGCCACTTCGGGGTGGGTTGCGACCAGATTCTGCTGGTGGAGAAAACGCAGATCCCCGATGCGGATTTTCGCTACCGTATCTTCAATGCCGATGGCGGCGAAGTCGAGCAATGCGGTAACGGCGCGCGCTGCTTCCTGCGCTTCGTGCATGACCAAAAGCTTACATCCAAGCGCGAGATTACGGTGGAAACGCAAAGCGGATTGATTACGCCGCGCCTTGAGGAAGACGGACGCGTGACGGTCAACATGGGCGCGCCGGTCTTTGAACCGTCGCGCATTCCATTCACCGGAGGCAGCGGCGCCGTCAGCGAATCTCTGGAGGTTGCCGGTGAGATGCTGGATATCAGCGCGATATCGATGGGCAATCCTCATGCGGTGCAAGTGGTGGATGATATCGAGCGCGCGCCGGTGGAAAGAACGGGGCCGCTTATCGCGCATCACCCGCGTTTCCCCAAGCGTGTCAATGCCGGTTTCATGCAGGTGAGAGATCGCCATCTTATCAAGCTGCGCGTGTATGAGCGTGGCTCCGGGGAAACCCTGTCGTGCGGCACGGGAGCCTGTGCGGCAGCAGTGGCAGGCATCCGCCGCGGATTGCTCGATAGCCCCGTCAACGTGGCCACGCGCGGCGGCACGTTGACCATCGCATGGGAGGGAAATGACAAACCGGTTCTGATGACCGGCCCGGCGATCACGGTATTCAGAGGCGAAATAAATTTATAGGGAGTCATGATGAGAGCTGAAGAAGTTGCGCAATATCTGCAGGACAATCCGCAGTTTTTCGAGAAGCATGTCGAGACGCTGGCGCAGATTAATCTCCCGCACCCGCATGGCGGACGCACGATATCGCTGAGCGAACGGCAGTTGCTGGCTTTGCGGGAAAAAAACAAGGAGCTTGAAAAGAAGCTGCGCGAAATGATCGAGTTTGCGCGGGAGAACGATGAGTTGCAGCAGAAGGTTCACGAATTCGTCCTCGCGCTTTTTGCTGCGCGGGATATTGCTTCCTTGCAGGAAATGATCCCGCATCTGCTGCGCGATATCTTTGCCATTCCGCACACGGCCATGCGTTTATGGCAGATCGACCCGCCCAGCGCGGAAGTGCAGGCGTTCGCTGATGCCCAGGAGCAACCGGTATGCCTGCACCGTGCGGCCAATGACACTGCATCCTGGTTTGGCGAGCATGCCGCGCAATTGCACTCCTACGCCTATTTGCCGTTGTACCATGGTCATGGCCCGGCTGGCCGGCGCTCCGCGTCGTCCGCCATGCGGACCCTGCATACAGACAGAGAAGACATCGGCATGCTGGTGCTTGCCAGCGAGGAGAAGCAGCGCTTCTATCCGGGGATGGGCACGGTTTATTTGCAGCGCATCGCCGAAGCGGCGAGCAGCGCGCTGCACCCGCATCTCATTCCGTAGGGGCGCGATTCATCGCGCCCTGTTTCGTTCGTGTATCCAAAAAGGGCGCGATGAATCGCGCCCCTACAAGTTTATGGACTCACCCATTCGTTATGACAGCCACTGCCACACCCAACCAGAAATACCTGCACGGCTATCTGGCCTGGCTGCGCACCGAGAAGCAGTATTCCGAGCTGACCGCAGAAAATTACGCACGAGACCTCCAGCACCTTTTTGAACTCTCCGCCGGCACACCGCTGGACCAACTCAAGATCCACCATATCCGCCGCTTCATCGCGCAACTGCACAGCCGGGGGCTGGGCGGGCGTTCGCTGGCGCGCATGTTGTCGGCGTGGCGCGGATTTTTTACCTACCTGATGCGCGATCACGGCCTGATCGACAATCCTTGTGCCGGGCTGCGCGCACCCAAGTCGCCGAAGAATTTGCCGCAAGCCCTGTCGCCAGACGAGGCCGCACGCCTGGTCGATCTGCCGGCTGATACGCCGGAAGCGATACGCGACAAGGCGATGTTCGAGTTGCTCTACTCCTCCGGCCTGCGTCTGGCAGAGCTGGTCAACCTCGATCCGGCGCAACTCGACATGAGCGCCGGCGAAGTGCGCGTGACCGGCAAGGGCAGCAAGACGCGCATCGTGCCGCTCGGCCGGTTTGCCATCGCCGCCTTGCAAACCTGGCTCTCAGTGCGTGATCAACTTGCCAGAACGGATGAGGCCGCACTGTTCGTCGGGCAGCGTGGCCGGCGCATCTCACCGCGCGTGGTGCAATTGCGCTTGAGGCAATGGGGCGTCAAGCAGGGCATCACCAGCAACGTGCATCCGCACCTGCTGCGTCATTCCTTCGCAACCCACGTGCTGCAATCTTCCGGCGACTTGCGCGCGGTACAGGAGATGCTCGGCCACGCCAGCATCTCCACCACACAGGTCTATACCCACCTCGATTTTCAATACCTGAGCAAGATATATGACGCGGCGCACCCGCGCGCAAAGAAAAAACCGTGACCGCATCAACCAACAAACCACGCTCGTCATTCTGGCGCAGGCCGGAAAACGAGGCCAAAGGCCGACGTTTCGAGGAACGGCCATCCGGCAAGACGAAAAATCGCGAGCCTCGCGCTCACAACGCCAATACTCCGCAACGCACAGCGCAACCGATCACCGGTGATGCCACCGCCCAACCAGCCATCATCCTCAAAACGGGCCGCGAAAAATCCCTGCTGCGCCGCCACCCGTGGATATTTTCCGGCGCGATCGAGCGCGTGGACGGCGCTCCTGCCAGCGGCGACACACTGCCCGTGCGCAGTTCACAAGGAGAATTCCTCGCCTGGGCAGCCTACAACCCCAATTCGCAAATCAGCGCACGGGTCTGGTCTTGGCGTGAAAAAGAAAGTATTGATGAAGGTTTTTTCCACGGACGTATTGCAGGTGCGCAAGCGGCACGCAGCGCTTTGCTTTCAATAGAAGCCCCTCACCCCAACCCTCTCCCGCATGCGGGAGAGGGAGCAAACGTGAAAAGCAATCTTCAATCCTTGCGCCTGATCCACGCCGAATCCGACGGCCTGCCGGGACTGATCGTCGACAAATACGGCGGCGTGCTGGTAATGCAGATCGGCAGTGCGGGAGCGGAACGCTGGCGCGACACCAGTGCCGACATTCTGCAAGAACTCTGCGATCCGGTTTGCATTTACGAACGATCCGATTCCGATTCGCGCGGCCTGGAAGGGCTGGAGCCGCGCAACGGCGTACTGCGAGGCGCCTTGCCGGACAATGTGGAAGTGGTGGAGAACGGCCTGCATTTCAAAGTGGACGTGAAGGAAGGGCAAAAAACCGGCTTCTATCTCGACCAGTGCGACAACCGCGCGCTGACTGAAACCCTGGCCGCTGACCGCGACGTGTTGAATTGTTTTTGCTACACCGGCGGCTTCTCCTTATATGCCTTGCGCGGCGGCGCAAAATCGGTGCTGTCGATAGATGCCTCGGCTGACGCGCTGCGCATTGCCAAAGAAAATGTAACGCGCAACGGTTTGGATTCAGCGCGTGCGGAATGGCTGGAAGCGGATGTGTTCCAGGCGTTGCGCACCCTGCGCGATCAGAATAAAAAGTTCGACCTCATCATTCTCGATCCGCCCAAGTTCGCCCCCACCGCCGCCTTTGCCGAAAAAGCCGCGCGCGGCTACAAGGACATCAACCTGCTCGGCTTCAAGCTGCTCAGGCCGGGCGGCCTGCTGTGCACCTACTCCTGCTCCGGCGGCATCAGCACAGACCTGTTCCAGAAAATCATCGCAGGCGCGGCACTCGATGCCGGCGTGGATGCGCAGATCGTGCATCACCTGCACGCCAGCGCCGATCATCCGGTGTTGCTCAGTTTTCCGGAGGGGGCTTATTTGAAGGGGTTGGTGTTGCGGGTGGGTTGATTTGGAGTGCAGCGACACGTCGCTGCTTTTTTACGGCTAATACAAAACCGCCGGGGGTTGCCCGGCAGCAAGTTACCTTTCTTGTCTTGCCAAGAAAGGTAACCCAAAGAAGTCGCCCCCGGTTTGCCACCCCTGCGGGGTGCCCTCGATCAGCCGCAAGCAAGCGGGGCTGCGCAACTCGACCTGGCGGGGCGCACACCCCGCGCCCCACTGCGGGACTCGAACAGTGCTCGCCTAAACCTCCGCTCACTTGCGTCTGATCGAGGCGGTGCACAGGGGATAAAATGCGAAAAACAAAAAACAGGTGGGTAACAAGTTGCCCACCCTTTGCGGTCACGGTAAATTTGTTCTCAAGTTCTGGGTGGCACGTTTGCCGAGTTTTTGGTCATTCGCAGATAGTCGAAGACAAGACGGGTACGGAAGCTGAGTTTTCGCATCATCTCTGCGATGGATTGAGTGTGCTGCTGAAATGACTTGAGTATTCCGACCGCGAAGCGGCGCAGACGAGAAACGTTTTCCGGGCCGAAGCCGGTACGGATACGGCTGCGATCTTCGTCGTAGTTCCAATCGATGATGTAATGAACGCTTTCGATGCTCCAATGCCCGCGGTTGACGGCCAGCACCCGTTGCGGCGAAGCTTCTTGCGGAGTGCGGCTCGTTAACCCCAGCGCAATTTCACGCGAGTATTCACCGGTTCTTTTCTGGATGGACTCGCGTTCGATCAGAAAGACCTGGCCGACGTGGGGGAAGTCGATGTAAGCATTGATCGCCGTACTACACCAGATACGCCGCGTCTCGATGCGGCCATGGTCGGCAGGCGTGACCTCGACGAAGTCAGGGGAGCCACGTGTCTCGAACAGCAGGGCAATATCGCGTTCCAGCCCGGGTTGGTTGCCTTTGGCCGTGAAGTGATAGTGCGCCTGCTGCCCGACTATATAGCTTGCCAGTGTGCGCTGGGTCAGCAGCGCGTCGCCCGTGATGTCGCGGCCTGCGAGGTCACAGGTGCCGAGCAACGGGATCGCCATGCCGATTTCGTTGGTGCGCTTCTGTTCATCACTGCCCTCTACGGCCAAGGCGCCTACTTTTTTTGGGCGTGACAGATTTTTGATTCATGCCCGACCACGCTCATGATGTGTGCCTGGTGCCCCGCTTCGTCGATGGCATTCTTCATGGTCTTGCCATCGAGCGCCAGCGCATCATCTTGTTTACCCCATGCCTGATTCCAGGCATTGAGCGCCCGATCCAGCGCGTCCGGTTCAATGCGAACCAGGCAGTCGCGAATGACGAATTCGCTGGGGACGATATATATTCCCTTCTCGCGCCGGCAGCCGAACCGCTCGCGGGCTTTCTGTCCCAAGGCATCGGCCCAATCAGAGATGGCTTTATAGCCGCGCATGCCGCACAGCGTCGCACCCGCAGCGATGCCCAGCACGACAGGCAGACGATGGCGTATCCCATGAACGCGGCGCGGATCGGAAATCATCGTGAAACACTGCGGCAGCATGCGCATCTGTTCGGCATTAAGCATGATCTTGGGGGCTCCTGTGAGTTGAAGTTGTGCCAGGTTGGAATGGGTCAATTGACCCTGAGGGTTGCGGCATAGGGGGCGGACAAAGACGCGCTTGGGGGCATCGGCGGCCTGGCTGTAACCGTCCGTGGTACGTCGATACCCTTGGGTCAGCCCCAGCTCAATCCAGTTGGCCGCGCGATACACGCCGCCGTGAAAGCGCCTCGGATCGACAAAGGTCTCCAGCAGTAGTAACGGATGACCAAAGCGTGTCTGCCAATCCGCGCCGACCCGGCGTTCGGTCAGCGATAGAACGCGTGAGCCGATATTTGGCCGGTGCCATTCCGGCAGAATCAGAAAGCGGCTGTTGTTGGCGATCAGTTTGAGCCGCCCATACTGCGAGCGAAAGTCCCAGCCTATCCAGCGATCACGCACGCCACATTTCAGTGCTGCCGCCGAAATGCCCAGTTGCGCGACCCACTCTTCTCTCCAAGTCGCAACGTACCACACCGTTTCGCCGATCTTCGGTAGTAAGCCCAGGTAATGGTGGCGCGCCATCTGCTCTTGATAGCGCGCTTCCTCGCCCCGCTCTACAGGGCGCACCCGGAGCTCTGATAACGTTTCTTTTGTGATTTCTGCCGATTCCATTCCGTGATTTATACCGGAAATGTTTGGCGATGTCCAGCTTGATAGGTTAAACCATTGGCTTACAAGATGATTCTCGGGAGGGCAAATTCACCCTGCCTTTGCGGTAGATAGCTATAGCATTAAAAGCAAATTAGTGTATCAGTGCATATCCTACATCCATTCCCTTTTAAAGAATAGTCTACAACTACATTGCTCTTGTCTACTTCGTAAAATACTTTACACCACGATGTATTAGTTTCACCACCAACACAATCCGAAGCCCCGTTAGTACTCTGTTTACAATTGACAGGTGAAGAAGTGGTTTTAGTAAATGAATAGATAAATAATTTATTGCCATTTGGTGCTTCAGATAATTGATCCGCCTGACCTAATTGATCTACAACATCCTGTATAGGCTTGCCAACATCAGCATCTAACGCCTTCCTGTAATTTTCCTCACTTGCAAATTGAAACACTTGGCAAGCACCTAGCAAAGGCAAAAAGGCGACGATAATAATAAGCTGTTTGGAAAATTTAATCATGGTGATCATCCCTAAGTTATATTAACAATTAGAATTATTCTCAACCTACATGGATTACACATGAAAAGGTTATTTCAAATATCTCCCAACAAGCCAGCTCGCGTAGGGCGCAATAACCAACGGGCATTGCGCCGAATGGTCTAAGAAATACATACGGCGCAATGCGCTACGCTTATTGACGCCCTACCGTGTGCGCCTTACGCGAGTTATAAAATGCCCGTCATCTCTCGTCGTTTGCCGCCCTCATGCGAATGAGCTGGTTGACGCGACTGAGTAGCTTAGCGGGTACATCATTACGACGGCCATTTATTCGTAGTGGTGAAATGAATAACTCATGAATATAAAACTTTTCGCCAGTGCGACGAACCGGAAGGACATGGCCGCCAAGCAACAGCCAAAGACGCTCTACCTGACGTCCATTCGAAGTGTGGATTGGTTGAATGTTCATTTCGCATGCATCCTCTTAAGAACCGGCACTTTCTTGAAAGCATTTGCTTCAAGCAATTCAAACAACTCTGCTGATTGACGCTGATCTTCCTTGTATGCCTTGGTACCTGGTGCATCCTTGTCTTCAATATAACAAGCCGTCCAATCCAATTCGCGTGGTAGCCTCACTGCATAAATCCCGCAATCCCAACGCTCCTTGACATGGTGACGTATGTAGAACAAAGGATCGTCCCTTACTGCCTCCATTGCTCTCATTGGGCTGCTAGGCATTCGCTCAAGATTGTCGCCAAACATTCCGACCTCTCGCGGTATCTCCAAGTACTTGAGCAACGCATCACTGCTACGGAGGAAAATGATCAGTCGGCAAAAAAATGCATCCCGAACGAGATTAGTTTCACTGACGACCTCATTGAGCGCCTTCGCGGTGCTTTGCGCTACCTCTATATTTACTGACTTTGCCCCCTGCTTTTTCAGTGCTCCACTAATGTGTCGCTTTGCCCGCAATGACAAATGACACTGACCTATATCTTCTGCCAATTCCCCTGCTTCACGTGCAATCATATGGTTTAGGAACGGTGCGCGGTTTAGGAACAGACCGCGCGCCTGTTTGGAAAAGCTCTCCCAAAGTCCGGGCGGAACCTTGAAACTGATTTTCTGCAATGCCATTTGTTGCCTCCAAAGATTTGTATTTCGAGGACGCAACTTTAGTGGCAAAGGAATTCCTCTGCAACACGTTTTTTCAGAGGCTAACGGAAGAATTTGGCTACATCAGAGACGTTGCGCGAAACAGTGCTCTCAAAGGGAAGTGGTCACTGATTAATATTAGGATGGGCACAACGTGCCCATCAATTACGATTTTAGGTTTTCGCTTTTCTTCCCCTGTGCGCCGCCGAGTAGCGGAGGCTGGTCAGGGGATGTCGGCGAGGACTGTCTGAGCGCGTAGCGCGAGTTCCGCAGCCGCCTGACCAGTCGAGCAACGCAGGGCACCGCGAAGCGGCGGGAAACCGGGGTCGCCTTCTTTTTGGTCACTTTTTCTTTGGCGAAGCAAGAAAAAGTGACTAGCTGCCGGGCTACCCCCGGCGGTGTTGATTTTTGTTGTGCATACCACAGAGCGTCCGCCGCTTCGCGGCGACCCTTCGACAGGCTCAGGGCGAACGGCCTTATGATGAGCACCCTCAGGCGATGTTGCTTTTGATGTCGAGTTTCACGACACCCAACTCAACCTACGTCCCCCACTGCGCCGTCAACTTACGATCCCGCCTGCTCTCCATCATGTGCATCATGAATGCGCAGTCCTTGCGGTGGATCGTGATGCCGCGGTCGCGCGTGACGTAGCCGACGATGTCATCTCCCGGTGCCGGGTTGCAGCATTTGGCGATCCGGGTCATCAGGTTGTTTACGCCGCCGACGGTGATGTCGGCTTTTGCGGTGCGTTGGGTTGCGGGCATGAAGATTTTTGGTTTTGCAATTTCGATCACCTTGGCCGGCAGTTCTTCCTGGATGGCGACCGCGATGCGATGCGGGGTGATTTCGTTGCGCCCGATGGCCGCGAGCAAGTCTTCCAGTTTGTTGAAGTGCAATCGTTGCGCGAGCTTTTCCTGGTTGATCGTGATGATGCCGAGACGGTGCAGTTCGCGGTCCAGTTGCGTTCTGCCTTGCGCGACGCTTTCGTCAAAGTTCTGGTCCTTGAACCAGGCGCGCACCTTGGCGCGGGCGCGCGAGCTTTGCAGGAAGCCGAGCGAGGGGTTGATCCAGTCGCGGCTCGGCGCACCCTGTTTTATCGTCAGAATTTCCACGCGCTGGCCGTTTTGCAATTTGTAATTGAGCGGGACGATGCTGCCATCCACCTTGGCGCCGCGCGTGCGGTGCCCCAGACCGGTGTGCAGCGTGTAGGCGAAATCCACCGGGGTCGCGCCTTTGGGCAGGTCGATCACCTTGCCTTGCGGGGTGAGCACATAAACCTGGTCGTGGAACAATTCATTCCTGAATTGCTCCTGCATGTCGCCCTTGCCGGCCAGGTCTTCTTTCCATTCCAGTATCTGGCGCAGCCAGGCGATCTTCTCGTCGAACCCGGGCTCTGATTTATTTTGGGATTTTCCGCCTTCCTTGTAGCGCCAATGGGCGGCGACGCCGAGTTCGGAATGCTGGTGCATTTCATGGGTGCGTATCTGCACCTCAAGTGGCAGGCCGCGCGGGCCGATCACGGCGGTGTGCAGCGAGCGGTAGTTGTTGCTCTTGGGGTGCGCGATGTAATCGTCGAATTCGCCGTCTATCGGCGGCCACAGGTCATGCACCAGGCCGAGCGCGGTGTAACAACCTTTAATGTCCTCTACAAGGATACGCAGCGCGCGCACGTCGTAAAGCTCGCTGAAATCGAGCTGCTTGCGTTTCATCTTGTTGATGATGCTGTAGATGTGTTTGGGGCGGCCGGTCACCTCGGCCTTTACGCCGGCCTGACCCAATACCTGTTTTAATTGCGTCAACACGCCGGCGATGTATTGCTCGCGATCGACCCTGCGCTCATCCAGCAGTTTCGCGACCTTCTTGTATAGTTCCGGCTCCAGATAGCGCACTGAAAGGTCTTCCAGTTCCCATTTGAGTTGCCACACGCCGAGACGGTTGGCCAGCGGCGCGAAGAGGCTGCGGGTCTCCTGTGCGATCTGTTTTTGTTGCTCCGGCTTCGCGCCGGACAAATTGCGCATAGTCTGGGTGCGCTCCGCCAGCTTGATCAGCACCACGCGGATGTCCTGCACCATCGCCAGCAACATCTTGCGCAAACTTTCGATCTGCTGGGCGGCTTCGTCCTTTTTCTTTTTGTTCTGGCTGGGTATCTCGCTGAATTGCTGGATCTGTTCCATGCGCGAAATGCCTTCGACCAGCATCTTTACTTGGGAGCCGAAATCCTTTTCAAGCCTTTCTGCCCAGTCATCCAGATACTCGGGAACCGCATGCAGGATAGTGGCGGCGATCGTCTCGTGGTCCATGCGCATGCCGGCCAGGATATCCGCCGCGCCGAGAGCATGTTGCATCAGCGGTGCGCCGGTCAGTTCGATCTGCCCTTCGTAGAGCGGCCCGGCCAATTCGCAGGCGCGGCGGATCACTTCGACTTCTGCGGGCGCAAAGGTCGAGGCTAAAGCATCCAGCCAGGAGCGGGTGTTTTCGGACGATTGTTGTTGATTGGAAACCATGCGGCATTATTGCATCGTTTGCGATCATGTCAGCATGTAGGGTGGGCGCAGCCCACCGAATGTGCCCGCGTGGGCTACGCCCACCCTACAAAACTTCAGGCTATCAAGCTATAACCTTGAGCAACAGTCTGGTCGCCAATGCGATCAACAGTACGGCGAACAGTTTGCGCAGCAAGCTGATCTTCATGTGATGCGTGGCTTTTGCGCCCAGCGGTGCGGTGCTGACGCTGGCGAGCGCCACCCAGAACAGCGCGGGCAGGTAGACGAAGCCGAGTGTGTGTTGCGGCAAAGTTTCCAGTGAAAGCCCGGTGGCGATATAACCGGCGGTTCCGCCGACCGCAACCGGAAAGCCGATCGCGGCTGAAGTGCCGATGGCTTTGCGCAAAGGCACGTTGCACCAGACCATGAAGGGAACGGCCACGACGCCTCCGCCGATGGAAACCAGGCTGCTGATACAGCCGGTGAATGTTCCCACTGCGGTCATGCCTGCGAGGCCGGGCAATTGGCGTGAAGCATGCGGGCGCACGTCAAGCAGGATCTGCGCTGCCGCGAAATATACGAACAAAGTGAAGAATATACCCAGCCCGCGCGTCGGGATGGATGCGGCGAGCAATGCGCCAAGCAGGGTGCCGAGCAGGATGCCGGGGGTGATGTTGCGCACCACGCGCCAGTTCACCGCGCCGTGCTGATGATGCTTGCGCATGCTGGACAGCGAGGTGAACACGATGGTCGCCATCGAAGTGCCGAGGGCGAGATGCATCACATGCTCAACCGGGAAATTTTGCGCATCGAACAACAGCAGCAGCACAGGCACCAGCACCAGCCCCCCGCCCACTCCGAACAGCCCGGCGAGAAATCCGGCAAATGCGCCGAGGGCGAGATAGGCAAGCAGCCAGTCAGGGTTGAACATCAGCCCCTTCCCTCTTGCAGGGGGAAGGATAGGATGGGGGTAGAACAGTGGAGTAATAGCGTTTCTACACCCTCCCTTATCCTCCCCCTGCAAAGGGGAGGGAAACTGGTTGCGGCGCTCATCTGACCAGATGCTCTGTGATGAATTCCCACTCCGCCGGATCGAGCGGGGTGATGGACAGGCGGTTGCCGGTTTGCAGGGTGCGCATCCGTGACAGTTCAGGGTGCCGGCGCAATTCGCTGATCGTGATCAGCGCGATCTTCTTCACCAGTTGCACGTCCACATTGAACCAGCGCGGCTGTTCCGGCGTGGCCTTGGGGTCGAAGTATCTGCTGCTGCGCTTGAACTGCGTGGCATCGGGATAGGCGGTACTGCTGACTCTGGCGATACCGGCGATGCCCGGTTCCTTGCAGTTGGAGTGATAGAACAACACGCCGTCGCCGGCTTTCATCTGGTCGCGCATGAAATTGCGTGCCTGATAATTTCGCACGCCGTACCATGCAACGGTCTGGTTCGGCATCGCGGCGAGGTCGTCGATGCTGCAATCGGAAGGTTCGGACTTCATCAGCCAGTAGCGCATGGTTTACATTCACGAATAATAACGACTGTATGTCCACGAAAAACACGAAAGGCACGAAATCTATATCAACAGGTTGTTTGATAAAAATAACTTACCCATTGATCGTTGCTACATGGAGCATTTTGATTTTTCGAGCATCACACCTTGCGACAAGATGCCTGCTTACCTTATTTCGTGTTTCTGGTGTTTTTCGTGGACAAGCTTTTTCTGTGATAAAAAAATGCGGCCTTAGCCGCATTTTAAATAGAGCCCCCCGCCTGTGCCGTTGGCCCAGCATCTTGAACCTGGGTTCAAGAGGGCTGCTTCCCGGTTACATCAGGTACATCCGCCGGATAGATTCACCGGGGACGCGCGCAACAGTAACATTGAGGGTCGCAACCTAAGCCGTAGCTTATGGGTTCAAAGAATTATGAGCCTGACGAACACCGCAGGGGACAAACCAGGAATAAATTAGAACAGCGTGTCCTGTTCGGCCAATGCCTCATCTATCGCTGCCTGCATGGAATTTATTCTACGCTTAAAACCGGCGAGGTCAAATCCACGGCCAACTTTTACGGATAGCAGTTCGTGGGTGATGTTGAGTGCGGCCATCAGGGCGATGCGCTCTACGCTGGCGATTTTGCCGGCGTCACGAATCTCACGCATTCTTTTGTCGAGATAGGCAACGGCATCAAGCAATTCTCCGCGTTCTTCGTCGGGACAGGCGACACGCAATTCCCGGTCAAGAATCTTGATGTCCAGCGTTTTGGTGGCTGTTTTGGTCGTGTCGTTCATGGTTGATCTTCGGGGAGAGCGATGAGCAGCTTCTCGAGGCGGGCTTTGGCGCTTTCCATTTTGTCGCCGTATTGCCGATTGCTGCTGAGAGCGTGCGCTAACTCCTGGCGCAACTGAATATTTTCGGCACGTAACTTGCCGCTGACTTGTATCAGCTGCGCAAGTTTGCCCTCCAGTGCGTCCATTTCGCTTTCCATGCGCTGACTATAATTTGAAAAGTGCTGATAAGTCAAACGGTAAGCAGGAGTTCTGAAAGCGGTTTGTGATTTTTGACGGAGTCTTTTGCTTGTGTTCGTTATGCTTGTGTTAAAGTGCGCGCTGCTTTGAGGTTCCCGTCTGGCGACAGACGGGTTAAACGGGAAACAGGTGAGGGAATAACCCGATGCCTGTGCTGCCCCCGCAACGGTAAGCGAGTGCGGATTTGCCAGTATGCCACTGTGAGAGATCATGGGAAGGCGGCAAATCAAGACTTGCGAGCCCGGAGACCGGCCCCGGAGCAAAAGGAACAGGAGATGCTGCGGGCGGCGCATCGGAACAATCCGCACGGCGTCGCCGCTGCTGTTCTGATTTTTCTACCCGTCGTATTTCCTGATTATTAATTTCCCAGCGGGGACGCTGGGAGCTTTCTCAGGAAACGACAATGAAACGAAAACTCATCACTATCGCACTGTCCGGTGCGATCGCACTTCCCCTTGCAGTTTATGCAGAAACTCCACTTGAGATGGTGATCGTGACGCCCACGCGCATGCCGCAATCGCTGGATAAAACCATCGCCGACACGACTGTGCTGGATGAACGGGAAATTCGTGAATCCGGCGCGCCGGACGTGCCGGCCTTGCTGCGTTCTTTGGCAGGTGTCGAGGTGGCGCAAGGCGGCGGAACCGGCAAACAGTCCAGCACCTTTCTGCGCGGCGCCAATTCCGGCCATGTGCTGGTATTGCTGGATGGTGTGCGCATCAACTCTGCCACGACAGGCGCGACGGCGATCGACCAGATCATGCTGGATCAGATCGAGCGTATCGAAGTGGTGCGCGGCAACGTCAGCAGCGTGTACGGTTCCGAGGCCATCGGCGGGGTGATCCAGATATTCACCAAACGTGGCAAGGGTGTGCCGTCGTTCAATGTCAGCGGCGGGGCGGGAACGCATAACACTCGCAGGGCATCCGCCGGTTTTGGCGGCGATACAGGAGGCACGTCTTTCAATGTTCAAGCCTCGAAGTTCAAAACGGATGGTGTGTCTGCAATCAAACAGAGCATCGTTCCGGCGGTCAATCCCGATGCCGATGGTTACGACAACACGAGTCTGTCAGCCAATGTGCGCCAGACGCTCGGCACGGAACACAGTCTTTCCATATCGGCGTTCCAGAGCCGGGGCGATGTGCAATACGACAATGCATTTGGCGCATCGACGGATGCCAATACGACCACCTCTACAATACGCAAGTTCGCTTTGGTGTCGGACAACCGGTTCGCCGAATCATGGTTGAGCAGGTTGCAGTGGGCGCAGGGAGTGGATGATTACAAAGACTACCTCAATGGTGCGATGGGTTCAGCCATCCGGACAAGCAATAACCAACTGGCCTGGCAGAACTCGTTGCCGCTGGATCACAACGGAAGTTTGCTGCTGGGAGCGGAACGTCTCGACCAGCGCGTGTCCGGCAACACAGCCTATACAAAAACGGACCGGCAAGTGAATTCGATCCTGGCGGGATATACCGGGAACCCCGGCGCGCAGCAGGTGCAACTCAATGTGCGCCAGGATCGTTACTCGGATTTTGGGGCCGCCAACACCGGTTTGCTTGGCTATGGTTTGGCCATGAGCGAAGCCTGGCGTGGTACGGCCAGCATCAGTACGGCGTTCAAGGCCCCGACGTTTACCGATCTGTATGGGCCGGCAGGATGGGGGAGCAATGCGAATTTGCGCCCGGAACGCTCGAATAACAGGGAAATCGGCCTGCGCTACGCAACAGGCGGGCAGCAACTGCATGTGGCGTATTTCGACAATCGCATCAGTGACCTGATTGCGGCAGACAATACCTGGACGTTGCAGAACCTGAACTCCGCACGTATCAATGGCGTGGAAGCAACATACGCCGCCCAATCCGGTCAGACTGCGTTCAAGGCGGCGTTGACGCGGCAAAATCCACGCGATGAGCTGACGGGGCTGGTGTTGTTGCGTCGCGCCAGGTTCTTTTCCAATGTGGGCGTGACGCAGCAGACCGGCACGTGGAAAGTGGGGGGCGAATGGCAGCACAGCGGCGTGCGTACGGACTACGACATCAACACTTTTTCCCGCACTCAGCTTGCGGCATACAACGTGGTGAATCTCACCGCGGATTATGCGCTGGATAAACGCCTCGACCTGACGCTGCGCGCGGACAACCTGCTTGACAAGGACTACATGGTGGCGCATGGCTACAACAATCCGGGGCGCGTATTGCTTGTCGGCCTGAATTACCGGCAGTAAGGTATGCAAAAGGGCACCTCTATTAATCCAAACTCCGTCGCGATACGGCGTTGCTCAAGAAATTTTAACGCTTACATATCAAACATATGCGGTGCGCTAAAATTTCTTTCGCGCCTTGTCCCGCTTAGGATTTTGAATAAATAGAGGCGCCCTAAAGATGGCAAGGGCGGCTTGCCAGCCTTTGCTTTTTGCCCGGCTTGGTGTACTGTTGACGCCGTTAGAATTGCTGTCAATTCAGGAGATACAATGAACAATATTCAAACCAGAACCTTCGCGGTTTTCGCGGCTCTGGCTGCGTTGATGGCGGCTACCCGTTTTAATCATTTTGGTTCGGCCGTTACTCTGCCTGACGCCTCACTCGCGGTATTTTTTCTGGGCGGTTTATATCTGGCCCGATCTGCCCGCGCATCCATGGCTGCCTTCATCGCGTTGATCATGGAAGCGGGTTTGATCGATTACTACGCGACTTCCGTGCAAGGCATCAGCGACTGGTGCATGACACCCGCCTACTGGTTCCTGATCCCGACTTACGGCAGCCTGTGGTTCGTCGGCCGCTGGTTCGCGCCCCGGTTCATCAGGGATGACCACGCCATGCAAGGCAAGGGGTTGGCCGGGTTGGCAATAGTTGCATGGGCGGCTTGCAGTTTTGCCTTCATGTTTTCCAACGCTGCGTTTTATCTGTTCTCCGGGCGCTTTGCGGATATGAGTGCGACCGGATATGCGTCACGTGTCGCCCAATATTACGGCTCGTATGTCTCGATGGCGTTGCTTTATGTCGCGTGTGCAGCCGCACTGCACATCGCATTTGATATCATGACCACGCAGCGGATGCACTCACGATCATAGGTCATTCGAACAAGATTCTTCATTTGCCAGGGTGTGCAGCATGGTCATGCTGCAAGGCGCGCCTCTTCCTGCTAGAGTGCGCGCCATGAATCTCACCAGCGCACAACTTTATTCCCGCCTGCTCGGCTACGTCAAACCCTACTGGCGCATCTTTGCGCTGTCCATACTCGGCATGGTGGTAACCGCAGCCACCGAGCCGCTGCTGCCGGCGTTGCTGAAACCCATGCTGGATGGCACCTTCGTCAATAAGGATGATACCGTCATCCGCTGGACGCCGGTCTTTATTTTGGTCATCTTTTTTGTGCGCGGCGTGGCCGGTTTCGCGGGCACTTATGCGATAGGGTGGGTCGGCAACAAGGTGGTGATGGATTTGCGCGACCAGATGTTCCGCAAATTGCTGTCGCTGCCCACGCGCTTTTACGACGACCACGCCACCGGCAACCTCATTTCCAAGCTGACCTTCGACGTGACGCAGGTGACTGCCGCCGCCACCAGTGTGGTGACGATAATCATCCGTGATTCCCTGATCATCGCCGGGCTGCTCGGCTGGCTTTTCTATCTGAACTGGAAACTCACGCTGCTCAGCCTGGTGATGGTGCCGGTCATCGCCCTCATTCTGCGCATCATCAACGTCAGGTTGCGCACGGCGAGCCGCGATTCGCAGCGCGCCATGGGCGACATCACGCAGGTGATCGAGGAAAGCGTCACCGCGCACAAGGTGGTCAAGCTGTTCGGCGGGCAGCAATATGAAAGCGGCCGTTTCAGCGAGCAGGCCAACCAGGTGCGCCGCCACACCATGAAGCAGGCGCTCGCATCGGCGGCCAATGTGCCCCTGGTGCAAATGGTCGCGGCAGTGGCGCTGTCCATCATCATTTATCTCGCCACCGTTCAGTCGCGCAGCGATGAGACCACGGTGGGAGGATTTCTTTCCTTCATCGCTGCCATGCTGATGCTGACCGCGCCGTTGAAACGCCTTACCAGCGTCAGCGAGTTCATGCAGCGCGGGCTGGCGGCGTCGGAAAGCGTGTTCGAGTTGCTCGATACGCACAGCGAGACCGACACTGGAAAGACGGCGATAGGCCGCGCCGGCGGACGGATAGGATTCGAGCATGTGAGCCTGTCCTACCGGCAGGATGACCGGCTGGCATTGCGCGATGTCTGCCTGGAAATCCCGGCGGGGCAGGCGGTCGCGCTGGTCGGCGCGTCCGGCAGCGGCAAGAGCACGCTGGCCAATCTGGTGCCGCGCTTTTATTCGCCGGGCAGCGGCCGCATCACGCTGGACGGGCATGACCTTGCCGATCTCACGCTGGCCAGCCTGCGCGCCAACATCGCGCTGGTAAGCCAGGAAGTCGTGCTGTTCAACGATACCGTCGCCGCCAACATCGCTTACGGCCAGATGCGCGAGGTGCCCGAAGCAGAAATCATCGCCGCCGCGCAGGCCGCGCACGCGATGGAATTCATCCGCGACATGCCGCAGGGTTTGCAGACGCTGGTCGGCGAAAAAGGCGTGCGTCTTTCCGGCGGGCAACGCCAGCGTATCGCCATCGCGCGCGCCATCCTCAAGGATGCGCCGATACTGATCCTGGATGAGGCGACCTCCGCGCTGGACAGCGAATCCGAACGCCATGTGCAGGCCGCTCTGGAAACTTTGATGCATGGGCGCACCTCGCTGGTCATCGCGCATCGCCTGTCCACCATCGAAAAGGCGGATCGCATCGTCGTGCTGCAAAAAGGCGAGATCGTCGAGACCGGCACGCATGCCGAGTTGCTGGCAAAGGGCGGCGTGTATGCCCATCTGCACCGTATCCAGTTTGCAGCGGTTGGTGATGAGTAATTCCACTTCACAATAAAAAGCGAAATATCATAGGGTGCGTTTCACGCACTATCGTTGTATCAAAGGCGGTGCGTGGAACGCACCCTACAAACTCAACCGGGAGCGCCGACGTCCCCGTCGGCAACAAACGGTAAAGCACACAAGAATGCCGACGCGGACGTCGGCGCCCCCGGTGCTGTTCCAAAGGGTCGGCTGGCTGATCTCTGGATACTTCCACATCAGTTTGAACCGCGACCCCCGTTTCCCGCAGAAGGTTGACGCGACGATGACAAGAGTCTAAATTGCGCAGCCCAATACCAATAAACCTCAGGAGATAAACATGTCAGTACTCGTCGGCAAAGCTGCGCCCGATTTCAACGCCGTTGCCGTGATGGGCAACAACGACTTCAACGAAACGTTTAACCTGAAAAAACACATCTCCGGAAAATATGCCGTGGTGTTTTTCTGGCCGCTGGATTTCACCTTCGTGTGCCCTTCCGAGATCATTGCATTCGATCACAGGCTGGACGAATTCAGGAATCGCAAGGTGGAAGTGATCGGCGTTTCGATCGACTCGCATTTCACGCATCTCGCCTGGAAGAACACGCCAATCAATAACGGCGGCATCGGGCAGGTGCGCTACCCGATGGTGGCCGACATCAAACACGAGATATGCAAGGCCTACGATGTGGAAGCCGAGGGCGGCGTGGCATACCGCGGTTCGTTCCTGATCGACCGTGCCGGTGTGGTGCGCCATCAGGTGGTGAACGATCTGCCGCTGGGCCGCAATATCGACGAAATGCTGCGCATGGTGGACGCGCTGCAATTCACCGAGGAACACGGCGAAGTGTGCCCGGCAGGCTGGAGCAAGGGCAAGGCAGGTATGGGCGCCTCCACGGAAGGGGTGGCCAAGTACCTGGCTTCGCACGCCAAAGAACTGTAGTCCGCTTTGCCCATGTTTGGCGGGCAACCACTGCTTTGGCCGTGGCGGTTCGCCAAATTCCCTGGTGACCCCTGAAGGGAAGATATATGCACCAGCTGCTGATTGAATTGGTAGAAATGGCCGTGCCGTGGATCGAGATGATCGGCATAGTTGTGGTGCTGTGGGGGGCGACTGAAGGGTTGGTCAAGTTATTGCTGCGCATCAAGTCGGCACTGGTCAGGGAATCCCAGTTGATCCCGATCAGTCACATCCGCGCCGCAATCGGCGAAAAAACCGCATTGGGACTGGATTTCTTCCTGGCCGGAGACATCATTCAGACCATCATGGTGCCTACCTGGGAATCGCTCGCCATCCTTGGCGGAATCGTTGTGATACGAACCGTAATTGCATTCTTTCTCAACAAGGACCTGAGGGAACTGGCCGGGAAATAATTCAAGGCCAATTCTGATGTTAACGCTGTCCGCGAAAAACACGAAAAGCACGAACAGGCTTCACAACACTTCCCGTTTTTTCCTGCCTTTGTGGGCTTTCGCCCTGCGGCGAAATGCCTGCTTACCCCATTTCGTGTCTTTCGTGGACAGATGCTTTTCCTGGGATGACCTGAATTTCAGCTATTCAAGTTGTTTGCATGACTGCTAGAATCGCCATAATTATTATATTGAGCGAGTAGCCGAAATGCTGATCTGGTTCGTCATTCTTTATCTGCTGTTATCCGTGGGCATCGGCCTGTATGCCTCGACGCGCGTGCACAATTCCAGGGATTTCGTGGTGGCCGGGCGCAATCTGCCCTTGCCGATCGTGACCGCAACGGTATTTGCCACCTGGTTCGGCGCGGAAACGGTGCTGGGTGTCTCCGCGGTGTTCGTCAAGGAAGGATTGGGCGGTGTGGTCGCCGATCCGTTCGGCGCCAGCATGTGCCTGATCATCGCCGGGATGTTTTTCGCGCCGCTGCTGTATCGGATGAACATTCTCACCATCGGCGACTATTACCGGGCCCGCTACAACCCCACAGTGGAACTGATCATGACCATCTGCATCATGATCTCCTACCTGGGTTGGGTGGCGGCGCAAGTGACGGCGCTCGGATTGGTGTTCAGCGTGGTGAGTGATGGCGCGATCTCGCAGCAGGCAGGCATGTTCATCGGCGTGTCCATCGTGCTGGCCTACACCATGTTCGGCGGGATGTGGTCGGTGGCCTTGCTCGATTTCGTGCAGATGACGGTGATCATGGCGGGCATGCTGCTGATCGCCATATTGATCAGCGACGATGCCGGCGGGGTGGGGCATGTGGTCAGCCATGCGCAGGCTTCCGGCAAGCTGCAGTTGTTACCCAGCGGCGGCTTCGAGGTGTGGATACCGTTCGCCGGCGCATTGCTGACCATGATGCTGGGATCCATTCCGCAGCAGGACGTGTTCCAGCGCATGACTTCGGCGAAGAATGAGAAGACCGCGGTGCACGGCACGGTGCTGGGCGGCATCTTGTATTTCGCTTTTGCTTTCGTGCCGATGTTCCTGGCCTATTCCGCGACGCTGATCGATCCGAAGTTCTTCAATGATCTGATCGAGAACGACCCGCAGATGGTGCTGCCCAGCCTGATCATGAACCACACACCGGTCATCGCGCAGGTACTGTTCTTCGGCGCCTTGCTGTCGGCGATCATGAGCACAGCCTCCGCCACCTTGCTTGCGCCTTCGGTGATGTTCACCGAAAACATCCTCAAGCACCTCGCGTTCAAGCATATGGGCGACCAGCAGATGCTGCGCACGATGCGCATCATCGTGCTGACCTTCGGCAGTTTCGTGTTGTGGTTTGCGCTGAATTCGGAATCGAGCATCTTCCACATGGTGGAGAACGCCTACAAGATTACGCTGGTCGGAGCGTTCGTGCCGCTGGCGTTCGGCCTGTACTGGAAGCGCGCCAACAACCAGGGCGCGCTGCTGTCCATCGCGATGGGATTGATCTCGTGGATGGCTATGGAAATCCTTCAGCCGGACACCTATTGGCCGCCGCAACTGGCCGGCTTGCTGATGAGCGTGGCCGGGATGCTGGCAGGTTCGTTGCTGCCCAACATGATGCGCGGCCATCATGCTGCGCATTCCAAGACTTAACGAGTGTCACATCCCTGTCATAATTTCTTCATATCATCGCAATCTCAACAACAGGAGTGATGATGAAAGCGAAGATTTTGATCGTGGAAGACGAGCCGGCAATCCAGGAGTTGCTGGCGTTCAATGTGATGCAGGCGGGATTCCAGCCGTTGCGTGCCGAGGATGCGGACAGCGCGTGGCAGCAGATACGCAGCAATGTGCCTGATTTGATCCTGTTGGACTGGATGCTGCCGAATACGAGTGGTGTGGTGCTGGCGAAGCAGTTCCGCGCCGATGCACATACCAGGGAGATTCCGATCATCATGCTCACCGCGCGCGGCGATGAGCGCGACAAGATATTGGGGCTGGAGTCCGGCGCGGACGATTACATCACCAAGCCGTTTTCGCCCCGCGAGCTGATGGCGCGGATAAGAGCCGTGCTGCGGCGCCATATGCCGGCCATGCCGGAAGAAACGGTGGCGGCTGGCGGACTGGAGTTGTCTCCTGCGGCACACCGCGTGACCGCAAAAGGTTCCAGTGTGGAGCTGGGTCCGACGGAATTCCGCCTGCTGCATTTTTTCATGACCCATGCGGAACGCGTGTATAACCGCGCGCAATTGCTCGACCAGGTATGGGGCACACAGGTATTCGTAGAGGAGCGCACCGTGGATGTGCATATTCGACGTCTGCGCGCCGCGCTGGAGCCGTCCGGAATGGATGGCCTGATCCAGACCGTGCGTGGCAGCGGTTATCGTTTTTCAACCAGATAGGAAATCACTTTGCATGATTTTTGGATACGGGTAAGCATCCCCGTGGCGTTAAGCGCGCTGGCAGCGTTGGTGATATGGGGCATGTTCTCGGCCGCTATCGCATTGGTGTCCATGTTGGTCCTGTTGCTGATTGTGATGGCATACCATGCGCGCCAACTGTTCAAGCTCGGTGAATGGTTGAAAGACGCGCGCCCTGAAACCATCCCCGAGGCGGGCGGAATCTGGGATGAGGTGTTTTCCCAGCTTTATAAAATGGTAAAGAAGCATAACCAGACCAAGCAAAAACTGGCAGAAGAGTTGCAGCACATGGAACAAGCTACAGCCGCGCTCCCGGAGGGCGTAGCGATTCTCAATGAAGCGAATCGCCTTGAGTGGTTCAACCCGATCGCCCAGCAGCACTTCGACCTCGATGCGGAACATGACATCATGCAGGACATCACTTATCTGGTGCGCCAGCCGGAGTTCGTCGAATATATACACGAGTCCCCATCCGGGAAATCAGGTCTCGGCAAGCCTCTGTTAATGCGCCCGTTGCGTCATGCCGACATGGTGTTGTCTATCAGGCTCATTCCATACGGCGGCGACAAACGGCTGCTGATCACACGCGATATCACGCAATTCGAGCGCGTCGAAGCGATGCGCCGCGATTTCGTCGCCAATGTTTCGCACGAATTACGCACGCCGCTGACTGTGGTAAACGGTTTTGTGGAAAATCTGCAGGATATGCCCGATCTCGGCCAGGACGACGCGCGGCGCGCCCTGCACCTGATGGCGGAGCAAACCCGGCGCATGGAGAATCTGGTCGCCGATCTGCTCACCCTTTCGCGTCTGGAAAACGATCAGAGCCCGTTGCGCGAAGAGACCGTGGACATGAGCGCCCTGCTCGACGAGATTTACCGGGATGGGCGGTTGCTCAGCGGCAAAAAACATACGTTGCAACTGGAAATGCAGAGCAAGGCGAAATTGCTGGGCAACCGCGAGGAGTTGCTCAGCGCGTTCGGTAATCTGCTCGGCAACGCGATTCGCTACACGCCCGAAGGCGGGGCCATCTTGTTGAGCTGGTCAGAGCGCGACGGCCAGCCGGTATTCTCGGTGCAGGACAGCGGCATCGGCATCGCGCCGGAGCATATCCCCCGGCTGACCGAGCGTTTCTACCGGGTGGACCGCAGCCGCTCGCGCGAAACGGGCGGAACCGGCCTGGGCCTCGCGATCGTCAAGCACATTGCAATACGCCATCAGGCCAAACTGGAGATATCGAGTGAAGAGGGCAAGGGCAGTACGTTTGCGCTGGTGTTTCCGGTCAGAAGACAGATGACGGAAGACTGATGACAGATGACAGATGACAGATGACATGGGGTTATCGTGGCTCAATAGAGGCGCCCTAAAGCCGGACAAGCCGGAACCAAAAAACGTAGGGTGGATAAAGCGCGCAGCGCGTATCCACCAATCCGCCGAGGCAATCCATTGGTGGAAACGCTACGCTTTTTCCACCCTGCATTAACCCGATTTAGATTTGCTTGGAAAACCGCGCCAGCGCTTGATCTACGATATATTCTTGTCATAAATTGCGAAGACTTAACTGGTTAGAGACTAA
>JANLIB010000191.1 GCA_024653675.1 Gallionella sp.
TAGCGTTTCCACCAATGGATTGCCTCGGCGGATTGGTGGATACGCGCTGCGCGCTTTATCCACCCTACGTATTTTGGTTCCGGCTTGTCCGGCTTAGGAAGATGCCTGTTTCCCTTTTCACCAAAACCCGGATTGTCCCTTAGACCGGAAACATATCCATTACCGCAGACCCGGATCGCCGGGATATTTTTGTCTTGTTTCGCCGGTGTGAAATCTTGTCTATACTGCGCTCACGGCACAAATTAATTGCGGCCAAGAAGCGGGGGTTCATGGAAAGCAAGAGAAAGAGCTGGAAAATATCGCAGAAACTTTTCCGTCCCGCCATCTTCATACTGAATCGCCTGAACTACACCAGGAAATTCACGCTGCTGTGGCTGGTGTCGTTGGTCGCAATTTCGGTGATGGTGTACAGTCTGTTTGTCAGCCTTGACCATGTTATCCTCCCCTCGCAGCGGGAATTGGAAGGCCTCGCGCTGATCAAACCGGTTTCCCGAACCGTGCAGTTCATCCAGCAACACCGTGTGCTCTCGGTCGAGTTTCTCGGGGGCAACCAGGCAATGCAGGATCGGCGTGCCGCCAAGGAAAGCCAAGCTGTCGAGGCATTCAACGCAATGGAGGGAGCGCTGCCGCACGGCCTGACCTCGAGCGAAGACTTCCGGCACATCAAGGCAGACTGGGAGCGGCTGCGGAAAGAGGGACTCCATTGGGTGGCGGGTGAGAACTTTGCCGCACATACTCGCCTGCTCGAACAGATACTGTTATTCGAGTTGTCAATCTCCGATAACTACGCACTGATTCTGGATCCGGAGATCGACACGTTCTACCTGATCGATACCAGCGTCAACAAACTGCCGAACGCGCTCGAACATCTTGGTCAGCTTCGCGCGTACGGCACCGGCATTCTGACCAGGAAGCAGATCAACGAATCCCAGAAGGTTAAATTGAACGCCCTGATGGTCGAACTTGGCAGTAAGCTCAATGAGCTCAAGATTAATCTCGAGAAGACCGGCCGCTACAATCCGGCGGTGCAGGAATCACTCCTGGATGCACATGGTGGCATTGCTGATTCGGCGCAGAAGATTACTGATCTTGTGGTGTCGGACATCCTTACCGGTCGTTTTGCTACGTCTCCAGATGTCTTTCTGGATATGGCCACCGTGGCGATTGACAAGGGCTACGCGCAAATGCACGAAGTACTGCTGCCGACAGCCAGAACTCTCATCGAAATGCGCATTGCCCGGGCAAAAAATAACATTTATACGAGTACCGGCATCGCCTTGCTGCTGTTTCTGGCGATGGTGTATTTATCGGTCAGCGTTTACTACGCCATTATCGGCAGCATTCAGTCGCTTGCACGTTCCGCACACTCCTTTGCCGGCGGCGACCTGAACGTGCGGGTCAAACTCGATACGCGCGACGAACTCAGCCAGGTGGGCGACAGCTTCAACGAAATGGCCGATGGATTCAATGCCATGCTTGCAGCGCACCGCGAAGATGAAATGCGTCTGCGCGCCACCTTTGAAACCGCCATGGACGCCATGGTACAGATGGACGAAAAGGACATCATCACCGGATGGAATCAGCAGGCGGAAAAGATCTTCGGCTGGACACAGCAGGAAGCGGTCGGGCGGACACTGAGCGAAACCATCATTCCGCCCCAGTACCGCGAGGCGCATGCGCGGGGGCTGGCGCGTTTCCTGCTCTCCGGCGAGGGGCATGTTCTGAATTCGCGCGTCGAACTGGTGGGATTGCATCGCGATGGCCACGAACTCCCCGTCGAATTGGCCATCGCCCCGATCAGACTGGCTGACAAGTACGAATTCAGCGCTTTCATCCGCGATATCACCATGAAGAAAGAATCCGATGACTTGATATGGAAACAAGCCAATTTTGACGCATTGACCGGGCTGCCCAACCGCCACATGTTCCACGACCGTCTGGCGCAGGAAATCAAGAAAGCAGATCGCGATGAACGCAAGATAGCGCTGCTGTTCATCGATCTCGACAAATTCAAGGAGGTCAACGACACGCTGGGACACAGCATGGGCGATATCATGCTGGTGGAGACCGCGCGCCGCATCGGCGAATGTATACGCGAGACCGACACCGTGGCACGCCTGGGCGGTGACGAATTCACCGTCATCCTGTCAGAACTCGACGACAGCAGAAATGTTGAACGGGTAGCCGAAAACATTCTGCAAAAACTGGTTGAACCTTACCATTTGGCGGATGAAGTAGCCTATGTATCGGCCAGCATCGGCATCACGCTGTATCCCGACGATGCCACCCAGATAGAACATCTGCTCAAAAACGCTGATCAGGCGATGTATGCGGCCAAAGACAAGGGCCGCAACCGTTTCGACTATTTCACGCCGTCCATGCAGCAAACCGCCCAGACCCGGCTGAAGTTGATCAACGAGCTGCGCGGCGCGCTGGCTGCCGGTCAGTTCAGGGTTTATTTCCAGCCCATCGTGGAGATGGCCACAGGCCGTATCCACAAAGCGGAAGCGCTGATCCGCTGGCAGCACCCGGAGCTTGGCCTGGTCAGTCCCGCGCAATTTATTCCGCTGGCCGAAGAAACCGGGCTGATTATCGAAATCGGCGACTGGGTATTCAGGGAATCGGCGCGCCAGGTAAAGCGCTGGAGGGCGTTGCGCGACCCCAAGTTTCAAATCAGCGTGAACATGTCGCCCATACAGTTCCGTAGCGCCGGCAGCCCGTACAAGACCTGGTTCATTTATTTGCGGGAACTGGATC
Source organism: Gallionella sp. (assembly GCA_024653675.1). GTDB lineage: Bacteria > Pseudomonadota > Gammaproteobacteria > Burkholderiales > Gallionellaceae > Gallionella. The sequence goes on from JANLIB010000191.1 coordinate 2,758, forward strand.
TGCCCGGACAAAGCATGAATATTGAAATTACCGAAGGATTGTTGCTGGATGCAGGCCCCTCCATTACCGATAAACTGCTTGAATTCCGCGACGCGGGCATTCAAGTGGCGATCGATGATTTCGGCACCGGTTATTCGTCGCTGGCCTATCTCAAAAGGCTCAGTATCGACTACCTGAAGATCGACCAATCATTCGTGCGCGATCTGGCGAGCGACCCCGACGACATGGCGCTGTCCGAGGCCATCATCGTGATGGCGCACAAGCTCGGCCTCAAAGTGATCGCCGAAGGGGTGGAGACGGAGGAGCAGCGCAAGCTGCTGGCCGATGCGGGTTGCGACTATGCGCAGGGGAATCTGTTCTCAAGACCGGTGCCGGCCGATGAGTTTGAAAAGTTGCTGGGAGGCAGCCTGTGATGATGGATGTTCGCCACGAAGAACAGTTGACATCGCGGTCGAATGCAAATACCGCGTGGGCTGCGCCCACCCTACGAAACTGGATACAACTCACATTTTGGGTAAGCCAGTTGGAGTAGGCCATGCGGAAAGCCTTAATCGGGTGAGCAATGCCCGCACTGTTGTAGGGTGGGCGGAGCCCACGCAGCTGACATCGCGGTCGGATGCAAATACCGCGTGGGCTGCGCCCACCCTACGAAACTCTCGCGCCTTGTCTCGCTTGGGATTTTGAATTTTTAGAGGCGCACTTATGCAATTTGCCACGCTCCGGGATTCGCGCGAAATCGTCCGTCCGCATAAAATTTGCGAGTTGCGCGAAAATGGGTAGAATAGCCAGATGCTCGTGCACTCAAGCGATCATCGTGCACCCAGTCAAATAATACAACAATGACATGAGGAGAATGACATGTTTCACATCAGAAGTATTTTTTCCGCCTGCCTCGCGTTGGCCGTTCTGCTTACGTCCGCGGCGGTGTTCGCAGAAGTTGACATCACGGCATCGCCAAAATCTTCATCCAAAAAGTCCGCCAAGAAACAGGCCCCTGCTCAAGTCAAAAATGCCCCCGATACCGGCGGCAGCGCCGCTCAAGTCAAAAATGCCCCCGGTACCGGCGGCAGCGCCGCTCAAGTCAAAAATGCCCCCGATACCGGCGGCACTGCCGATGAAACCAAATTACGCGCCGGTCCCGGTGATCCGGTCATCGGCCAGGAAAAAGCCGAGTTGTGCATGGGTTGCCATGGTGAAGATGGCAACAGCTCGGACCCCCTGATTCCCAAGCTCGCCGGCCAATACGGAGTGCACATTGCAAAGCAGGTGCGCAATTACCAGTCCAGCTACCGCACGCACCAGATCATGGGCGCTGTTGCGGCAGCCGTTACCGACGAAGACCTGGCCGATATCTCCGCCTATTTTGCCGTCCAGCCCTTGATGAAAGGCGCCAGTCCGTCCGATAACCCGATAGGAAAAAATCTGTTTGAAAAAGGCGACCTGTCCAGAATGACGGTTCCCTGCGGCAATTGCCACGGCGCCACAGGCAAGGGACAAAACCCCCGTAACCCGGTATTTCCGGTGATTGGCGGGCAGCACAAGGATTACCTGCTTGCGCAACTTCTCATTTTCAAAAAGGGCGAGCGCAACAACAGCCCTGGGGGAATCATGAACATAACCGTGCAAAGATTGAGCGATGCCGAGCTTGAGGCATTGGCAGAATACGTTGCCGGACTGTAAGCGGGCCATTTCAGGTGAAGTTGCGTTTTCATCGTGACTTCGGCCTTAATTTCACAAGAACCAGGGGAGATAAAATGCGCAAATCAACATTAATGTTTACGTCATGGCTGATGCTGTCCGCCGTCACGCTGCAATCTGGAACGGTTTTTGCGGCGGATGCGGCGGCGAACATTCGTGCGGATGCAGCCAACGGCCAGGTGATTTTTAACGAAGGCAAGGGGGACGCCTCTGCCTGCATCGGATGCCACGGTGAGAAGGGGCTGGGTATGGATGCCATGAGCGCTCCCCGCCTGGCCAACATCGGGCAGGTTTATATCGTCAAGCAACTTGCCAACTTTGCCAATGATCTATATGTTCCATCCGGAATGGGCGCAGTGATGAATGGCATTGGCAAAGCCCTGAGTGACCAGGACCGCCGCGATGTGGCCGCATATCTGGAATCGCTGGAATATGAAATAGAGTCGTCCGACCTGAAGGCGCTCGCCACTGATGGAATCAAGGTCGGCAAACCGGAGCAAGGAAAGATCCTCGTATCCAAAGGAATAAAGGGTCGCGTTCCGGCATGCCAGGATTGTCACGGGTTTAACGGACGGGCGCCGCATATTCCGGCACTTAACCAGCAAAAATATGTATATCTGGTTAACCAGTTGAACAACTACCGCGACGGCACCCGAACCAGCGACCCCAAGGTCAATAAAATCGGAATCATGCAAGGGATTGCCAAAAAGCTCAGCCAGGAAAACATCATGGATATCGCCGCATTCCTGTCTACGGCGCCCAGAATTACACCATGAACCTGCCTTGTTTTGCACACATCGACATACCGGCTCCTGCTCGCGCTTGCGGACATGGCATCGCGATGGGATCGGGGAACAACAGCGTAATCGCATATAAAAACGACATGAGGAGAATGACATGATTCACATCAAGAACAATATGGCCGTCTGGCTGGCTTTGGCCATTCTGCTTGCCGCCCCATCGGCATTTGCCCGAAGCGACAACGCAGACCCGCTCACCGGTCGCGCTCCCGCCCTTGAAGATAATGAGGATACGATCAAGCGGCGCACCGGCAGCGGCAATGTTGCTTCCGGCAGCGATAAAGCAAAGCTCTGCGAGGGTTGTCATGGAGAATTCGGCGTCAGCATCGATCCGCTGGTTCCCAAGCTCAACGGACAATATGACAAATACATCGCAAAACAACTGCGCAATTACCAGGCCGGCATACGCTCGCACCAGATCATGAACGCCATGGCGGCAACCATCAACGATGAGGAACTGGCTGACATATCCTCCTACTTCGCCAAGCAACCCAAAATGAAGGGCAACACGCCGACAACCAATGAAAAAGGCAAGAATCTGTATTTGAAGGGCAACATCTCAAAGATGGTGATCGCCTGCGTCAATTGTCACGGCGCAAACGGCAAGGGACTGACTCCCAACACATCGATGTTTCCGGTGCTCGGCGGCCAGCACAAAGGTTATCTCTTGAAAACACTCATAGATTTCAGGATGGATGATCGTGCCAACAGCGCAAACGCCATCATGAACAGGATAGTCAGATCTCTGAGCGATGCGGATCTTGAGGCAATAGCCGAGTATCTTTCCGGGCTGTAACACGGGGGCGATGCGGGTGAGACCGCTTTGGTTGTCATCATCATGACGCCATTAACGAGGGAGCGGTTGAAATTTCACCCGTGTCACCCTGTGGATCGCGCATCAGCCTCCCCTCCGCCACTCTTCCATATGCATCTTCAAATCTCATTCTTCATCCGTAAACCAGAGAAACCTTATGGGCACCTCTAAAAATTCGTCACACCGGCGAAGGCCGGTGTCCAGCCTATTAAGAATACTGGATTCCGGCCTTCGCCGGAATGACGAAATCTGAATTTTTAAAGGTGCCCTTATGTTGATACGGCAACAAGTTGCAGAAACAGCCGCACATTCGTGCGCACTGATGTGACGTGTGAAAAACAACATGTTTTTCGTTAGAAAAAACATCGCCACCGGCACTGCCCTGATCTTTCTGCTCATGTGCACGGCATCGTTCGCCCAGAGCGGCGATGCGAAACCGGCCACACAACCCAGGGGCGATCCGGTCGCAGGCAGGGAAAAGTCTCAGTTGTGTCAGGGCTGTCATGGCGAGTATGGCGACAGCTTCGAAGAAGGTCTGGTTCCAAAACTCTCCGGGCAACACAGACAATTCATCGCGAAACAAATCCGCGATTACCTGGCCGGCACACGTTCACACCAGATCATGAACGCCATGGCGGCGACCGTCAGCGAAGAGGATATCGCCGATATTGCCGCTTATTACGCAAGCCAGCCCAGAATGAAAGGCGACGGTTCCGGATTCAACCTGACAGGAAGAGACCTGTTTCTGCACGGCGACACCTCCAGAATCAGGTTCGGCTGCGTCAATTGCCACGGGGTGAACGGCAAGGGCATGGGTTACAAGGTTCCGATGTTCCCGGTGATCGGCGGCCAGCAGAAAGATTACCTGCGTAAAATGCTCACTGAATACCGGGATGGCATTGTCACCAACAGTCCGAGAAGCATCATGAATATCGTTGCCAGGACACTGAGCGATGCCGAGATTAACGCGCTTGCGGAATATCTCGCCGGGAAGTAGCGAGCTGGTGTCATGACCTAAACATACGTCGCAGACGTGTAGGGCGGGTCACACCCGCCGCAACACCGAATGTTGCAATGGCGGGTACGAAAAACTTTTGTCCCGGCGCCGGGGTGACCCGCCCTACAGCCTGATTTTTCATCATACTAAAGGTTGGGTTATGCAATGCCCCTCACCTCAATCCTCTGAGTGAAACAACTAGTGTAGTGTTGCAAGCTGTCTGGAACTTATGTGAACAGCCAGAACGGCATTGTAGGAGCGCAGATTTCTGCGCGATTGTTAAAAGATCAATCGC
>JANLIB010000195.1 GCA_024653675.1 Gallionella sp.
CCCCCTCGCCCGCTTGCGGGAGAGGGGTCGGGGGAGAGGGAAAGCCCCGCCACCTCATCCGAAAGCTGCTGCAACTGCTCGTGGTTCAGGTTCGCCGTGGTGACGTAGATAAAATCCCGCTCGGTGGAATGCCCGTGCATCCAGTAATGCGCATCGCTGGGCGCATAGGTGAAACCCTCCAGCTTGCACAATGCTTGCGCCAGCATCTCCGCGTTGTATTCCTTGTTGATGACCCACTGATTGTGCGCATCCTGCCGCAACAGGCTGGGCGCGAGTTTGTAATAGCGGAAGCCGCCGCCCCCTTGCCAGTTCACCGCCTCGGAAATGCCGCCCTTATCCTCGCCGTCGATCACTTTTTGCAGGCGCGGGATGATGTGCGTGTGGCAGTGCTCGCCCAGCTCCACCATGATCCAGCGGCGACCCATCTTGTGGGCGACTGCGCCGGTGGTGCCGGAACCGGCGAAGGAATCGAGGACGAGGTCGCCGGGGTTGGTGGCGATTTCGAGAATACGCTTGATAAGTCGTTCTGGTTTTGGAGTATCAAAAACATTCTGAGCCCCGTACAAACCAATCATTTCTTTTTTTGCTTCGTCTGTATGACCGACATCTTCATGAGGCCACCAGTTATGAGGTGTCATGCCATCACGAACCTCTGAAAGAAACAGTTTTAACGCGGGCACTGTGTTTGTACCGTCACGCCCCCACCAAATCCGATTTTCATCAACATGTCGCTGGTGTGACTGCGGATCGTATTTCCATGCTTTCTTTGTATTTTTAATTACGGCACCAGTGTTTGGATTGACGATGTCGTAACAAAGATTTCGCCGCTTTTCTGGTGTTGCCTGATTGAGATAATCAACGGCCTTCCAAGGCCCTCTTGAATCATTGTCAGGGTTTGAATATCTAGCCGTCGATTCTTCGGTTCGAGGCAATAAGTTGTTTTGGAACCGCTCGCTCTTTGCATACACCAATACAAAGTCACAGATTGTCGCGATACCTTGAAAGTTATTGCTAACGCTGTATTTGCGCTGCCATGTGATAGTCGTTTTATAGTTTGGCCGCCCAAACACCTCGTCACACAGCACCTTCAAATAATGGCACTCGTTGTCATCTATCGAAATCCACAGCGAACCATCGTCCGACAGCAACCGCCGGATAATCTCCAGCCGGTCGCGCATCAGCGACAGCCAGATCGAATGCTCCACCCCGTCGTCATAATGCGTGAACGCGCTGCCGGTGTTGTACGGCGGATCAATAAACACGCACTTCACCTTCCCCGCAAACTCCGCCTCCAGCGCCTTCAACGCCAGCAAGTTGTCGCCGAAGATGAGCTGATTATCGAAGATGTCGTTATCCGTCACCCGATGCTTCGCGTGATAACTCTTCGCCGCATCTTCCAGCAAAATGCGCGGCTCCAGCTTGGGCCGGTTCTCCTTGCCGATCCAGGTGAGTTCGAGTTTTTGTTTTTTGCTCATTAGATAAACATCTTTTCAGGTTTCAATGGGTGATACCCCGGAGCCAGCAAGACAACTTTCTTGACACTTGCCTGAGTACTAGTTTCTTTCTGTTCTTTTTGCCAGCCCAAGATATATAGCTGCCCGTTAGTCGCACGCGTGGCATCCAATGCTCGCTCCTCTTGATGTAATGCAACAATCATCGTGAAAGGCCGCTCCTGTTTCTGATGAATGCGCAGCAGCGTTTCCCAAAAGCGGACGAGCTCCCGAAAACTAGCCTGATCCATTTCCTGTGCGGGATCATCAAGCAACATCCAAGCTTCTTCGAAGCGCCTCTTGGCAAGGTAATAAGTGAAAAACCAAGCAAGGCCCAAAACGTGACGTTCGGCCGCATTGAAGAGATAGCGAATTAACTGCCCCTTTTCACCAGCCTGAACTGACAGGAATTTACCACGTTGATCGAGCTTCATGACTGGTGCTACCGGGATCAACCAAGGTGCCGTAGTTAGGGTCATAGTGATTTCCATCCAGACCTTCTCCAAGGTCGAAGGCAAGTGGCCTTTCATTACATTTTCTAATCTCTGTTCGAATGCTTTCTTCACGTCACCGATGGATTGAGGGTCTTCCAACGCCTTGTCGGCCTCTTGCGTCAGGGCGATGAAATCGCCTGCCAGTCGGTCAACCACTAATGTGATGTCTGCATAGGACTTGGGTGCCTCTGGAAGAATTCTCATTCTTGAAAGGTCATCCTTCAGTTTCCTCCTACTTTGAGGATTGATGAGTAAATCTTCTAACGTTGTTTCCATAGGCAAGAAACGCTGGAGCCAGTCTTTCAGACGGGCTTGTTCTTCTGCTGCCAATGGACATATAGACACCCCGATTGCATTGAGTTTTGTATCCAGCGCCTTCTGTTGGTTTTGTATCTCGACGTGACGGGCGCGTAACGTTTGGATAGTTGCATTGGTTTCTTCCTGTAGCGCCGTGACAACAACCACTATGCCTTCTCGCGCCGCCACATCGCTATTGCACACAGGGCAAGTATCTGGATGCTGTGCACTCCAATGAGTGGCGAGAAATTGTTTGGCTTGATCCAGCAAGTCAAGACGACCGCGAAGCGCCTTTCCATTCGCTTCCAATGTAGCTCGCTCTTTAGCAATATTCTCGATTTCAACCTTCAATGCCTGACTATCCGCTTCTGGTGCAACTTGGATGATTGCTTGAGAAGCCAGCCACGCACCCCAGTTTTCCATCTGGGTTAGCACAACATCGAGTTGCTCACGCAGTGTGACAATCCGGCTTTCAAGCCGTTGTCGGAAATCACTGGATTGCTTGGCGAGCCTGTCGAACTCATCGAGTTTTTCGCGTATCGCCTGAGCAATATTTGCAGGGGATGCGCCTATTGCTTGGAGTCCTGCCACTGTCTCTGCCAAGCGCTTAACAACATTTACTTGTTGGCTTGTCCAGTCCGAAACAAGCTTGGCCGCGCTGCCCCCATCTTCGTCTGATAGCCGCTCCAAGAAGCGTAGCCAGTCAAGGAATTCCGGTGATGGCCGTTGGAGCTGCTCCGAAAACAGCGTCTCGGCAAGGCCTCTGTATGCAGTTTCACTAAGCTTCGTCGCGCCACTCAATCCGTGCTTGCGAGTGAAAACCAATTTTGTTTCCTTGGCGCGCATCTCTTCCTGCACCAACCAATCTGACAAATGGTCTGCCAGCGCGGAGTATCCCTTGAGCACCTGCGCCGCAAGCTTTTCACGAGGCAACTCAGTAAACTTTATAGAATCTTCTTGGTTCAGTACAACGCCTTCAAACCGACGTCTGCTTTCCCCATCGGGCTTCAGCACGAATTGCGTTTCTTCATACTTACCCCCCTTGTCCCAATAGAAACGTGGCTTCGCATTGGAACTATTGAATGGGGGAAGTGGGGTTAGATAATCCTTGAAGTAGGTTTCCGGCGTTTGTCGCCGCAAGTCATCATCCGCCATAAACTTCTCTAGCAAGGGAGATGTTTCGAAAGCGGCCAAAGAGAGCGCCTCGGCGAAGCTGGACTTGCCAGTACCGTTGGGGCCGAACAAAACAATGGCCTGCGCTTTTATGCCATCGGCATGGTCGGCAACGACCTCAAGGGAATCGAGATTGCGGAAATGCTCAACGCGGAAGCGCCGGAATTGGCGTGCATCGAACGAAGATGAGGGAGCCTCCGTTGGTTGAAAGGATTTTACTTTTTCTTCCAACTCGCGCGCAAAGGCGCGAGTGCGTGATGTGCTGAACTGTTGCGAAAAATTTGTCAGTTCAGTAGAAACTTGATCATCAGCAGAAAGCCATTTTTCCGCCTCTGTTGCCGATTGTGTTAACAATGCTCTGGTGTGCAGCAGCAATCTGGGCAAACCATGTGCGTCCAAAGCGGCTTGAACATCATTCCGTGTGATTTTAATGGCATCGACAGAAATCTCTTCAACCGCCCCCGACTCTCGCCTCAATTCCATGATATTGCTTTGCCAGTCTGCCCATTGACTGTCCTCGACTAACCAGACGAGACCAACCCGCCATGTGCCGTGTTGATCTTCACTTGCCCCGGCTTTTGCATTCCCGGTGTAGTTAGATTCCCTGAGTAAACGTGAGCGCAGACCGAGTGCTTGATTGACCTGTGCTCCAAGTCGTTTCTGCTCATAGGGCAGCAAAAATAAGAGCCAGCCGATGTCTGCGTCTTCGATGGCTAAACCGTGTGCTTCTGCTGCTACTGCCTCACTCGTCAGGGAGTTTTCTGGTAGCCAACGCAATCGTGCTGAGCCACCCGCAATGTCCAGCCCTAAGACATTCTTGTATTGGCGCAATAACCAGCTTTCACATTGTTTAAGCCACGAGTCCATGAGTGCCTCCTTTTAACGCTTCGAGATCAATCCAAGTTAAAGCATCGCTCCGTGCAAATTTTTCTAACGGCATTAGCCTCCTCACCTGAGAGGATAGTTGGTTGAGGTATGCTTGATCAGGTGACGTATCATCATCAGCAAGCCAAACCAAATAAATATTCCGAACAAATCCAAGGCCGCGAAGTGCTTCAACCAATGGCATAAGTGCGGAAAGATCAGCAGGCTGAGCAGACCCTCTCCATCCTGGCAACGGGATGTAAAGACTCCAAGTATCTGCGTCCCAAAGACCCCCCGGAAACTTTTCATAATTAAATCGGCAAAGGTCGTTGCCAAGTACGGCTAACAGTTTGGCTGCGGCCTTCAATTCTCGGCGCTCGCCCGTCATGGTACCCAATGGCACATGCACATCTCGCGGCATGACTGGTATATCCAAAGGCTCAATTTCCTGTCCGGTATGTGGATCGTTACCTTGCATCACGCCTGCCCTCCAGCACAGTCGTACCCATGTATGTAACCAACCATCAACCCAACGCAGAATGAAATGGCCGTGAACAGGCTGGTCGAGTTGTTGAAGCAACAGCTGCAAAGTTGCTTGGTTGGCGGGTGATGATGTCATTAGCTTGTTAAGAGCATACCTAGCTTGGAGCCACTGGAACAAACAATCTGTTGTTGGCGTAGCCATCGCTTGGACTTCTGCAAAAACTTCGTTGTTGTTCTTACCGTAAGCAAGAGCGATTTCGCTGTGATTCGTGTGCCAATTAATATCAACCAATGTGAAGGCATCGAATTCTTTACGTTTGGCAACTTTAGCAGTTTTAATAACAGTGTTGCGCAAGTAACCTTCGTTTGCCTCCCAGCCAATAGCAATCAACGGACACTCCGACAAATACACTTCAACCCGCTTATCGACCAGTGTTTGTTCAACCGGAAGGTTATCTATATCTGATTGAGTTACTTTGAAAATGACCGGTGGGGTTGTTCCTGTAGATCGAGACAGACGTCTTGCCTGTTCGAGATTACGTACACAACCATGAGGCTTGATAAAAGGAAAAACATGAGCCTCACCCAAATGTTTCATATGCTCATCTTCAACTACACTTGCATGCGCGGTGATGTCCCATGGACGTGGTACCCTGACACCATCGGCTAAACCTACACTGACTAGAGCAGCTTCCAACAATGTATCCCAGTTGAGACTGACAATCGCCCTCAAGCGTTTCTCAACCGCGAAGCGTGCGATGGCTCTATGCCGAGGCGTATTTCCTGAAAGAGGTAAGCCAGTCTCCCCAAACCAGCGCCGATCATTGAATAAGCCAAGCTCTTCAGCAAGCCACAAACGACTATCCGCAACTGGTTTCCCCGATTTAGCAAGACTTTTCAACACAGCTTCCGCTAAGGTATAGAAAGTGTCACCAGTGGCTAGCGCAATCCCCAACTTTTGTGCAGCCTTATTAAGGTTGCATTTAAGCTCGTTAAGAATTGGCAAATAGCCATGTGAAAGTCCTGCACCCGCAATAAGTACGACCTGAGTTGTTCCGTCAATCAATGAGGGGAAGCTGTGCGGAATGGTCATACTTCTATATCCGCCTGCCTAAAATTTCGCTACTTCTAGCCACCGTTGCCACCCGTTTTTGATATGCTTGGAGCGGCTAACGCGATGAGATCAAGCCCCTCAATTTCCTGCAACGATTTCCCCGCGATCCCCTGCAAGTCGCCGTACATCCCGACCGTCGCACCCATCACCCGCTCAATCTGCTCTTCTCGCTTGGCCCATTGTTTCATGATGGCCTGGACAGCCCAAGCAAGTTCGAGTTTTTGTTTGCTCATAAAGTTACTCCGCCGTTTTCCAGTCAAGCAAAAAGCACCTGAATTATATGTATTTCTTCAGGCATGCCGTTTTCGAGTCACATAACCCAGTAAGGCAGATATGCAGATTCCTGCTTCCTTGCCACCGTCATCCCTTTTTCATTTCAGCGAGCTTCCGCCCCTTTTCCGTGAGCCGGTATTTTTGCCGACTGCTGCGGGGTTTGTCCGGAATAGTCATTTCAATGACCTTAATGGCAATACACGCTTGCTGATAGCGTTCCCTGAAGTGTTTTTCATCCTTTAACCCAAGCGCAGCCATAATTTCATCCCTCGTCATGTCTCCCTCCATCACTCTCAGCATGTTCACAACTTCGGGGGTGACTTCGGGGGTGACTTCGGGGGTGACTTCCGGGCGCATCATGGCGGAAGGTCTGGCAAAGCTGATCGTGAACCAGCTCTCTTCCGCGCGGATTTCGGGCACAGCAACGCCGTAATCATCGCAAATCTGGCGGATGCGCTTGATGCCGGACCCGATGTGCTCGACGGCATCCATGCGATAGAGCATGCCGAAAAGCAGCGGATTGCGCGGGATGCTTTTTTTGCCCAGATCGGCTTCCGTCATCCCGGCGGGTAGCCCGCCGGGGCTGACGATTTCCACCCGGTCTTTGAGGATATACACCTGCACATTGGCGGTCGAGCGGTAATCCCGGTGCGCCAGGGCATTGACGACCGCTTCGCGCAGCGCTTCTTCGGGAAGCTCCGGGCGCTCTTCCCGCTTGACGTGTTTGATAATCAATTCGACGTTGATCTTGGAAAGAATGTAGGTGACAACGGCATCTATCATGGTGTAGATGTCGGCGGAAAAATTCTGCCGGTCGAGGATACGCACTTTGTCCGTGCCGAAAAACAGGGCGCAGGCAACATTGGCGCTGGTGTTGAACTTCTGGATGTCTTTGGCCAGCAGCCAGGCACCGGCATGGGTCATCCGGCCATCCTTGAGAAGGTGCAGGTTTTTCAGCGCGCTCACAGCGTCCATGTCTTGCGGGATTTTGGCGCGTTTGCGGAATGTCTCCCAGACAGCATCGGTCATATCCTCTTCAAGAGAAAAACGGTCGCAAGGCGTTTCATCAAAATGGATGACGCCTTCCTTGAAAAAGAACTCACGGATCTCGCCCCGCGACATTTGCTGTGAGCTGGCACCGTCCCGCAGATAAAATTTGCCGCCGGATGAATAGGGCTTTCCGGTTTGCGCGGGGATGTTGACAATCAGGATATTGTCCACGACATCCATATCGATCACCAGCGGTGGCTCGATGGAGCGCGCAACATTCTGCACCTCGGATTTGAGCCTGTTGGCATTCCTGACACCAACAGGGTGGCCGTCGTCGGTCACGCCGATCAAAACAATACCGCCGGTGGCATTGGCAAACGCGCACAATTCTCGACCGAGATGGGTTGTACCGCTCTGCTTGAACTCGCAGGTAAAGCCCTCGCCAAGGCGGATAAACTGCTGGAGTTCCTCGCGGGTCACGCTGTTCCCCAGGCAAGGGCACGCAAGGATTGTGCGAGAAAGCCGCGCAAATATTGTTTATTCATAAGGCGTTTCCATTTTCCAGCGCCGGGAATTCCAGCCCCTCAATCTCCTGCAACGACTTCCCCGCAATCCCCTGCAAGTCTCCATACATGCCCACGGTCGCGCCCATGACCCGTTCGATCTGCTCTTCGCGTTTGGCCCATTGCTTCATGATGGCTTTTCTTTTATAAAATTGCTGCGCCGTTTTCCAGTCACATAAAAAGCGTTTGATTTATATGTGTTTTTTTAGACATTCCGTTTTCAAATGAAGTAAAAACCCTAGCCCCAATAAGGCAGATATTCGGTAAATTTGGACAACTTGGAATGTGGGTCTTTACGTTTGATGCGTCCACCATCCAGGGCATCCCGGATTTAAAGAACAGCTTCCAGCCCTTTGCGCTCCAGGAGATTGAGCAACTTCAGTGACGGCCCGCTCGGATGCTTCTCGCCGATTTCCCATTTACGCACTGTCGATAGGCTGGTATTCAGCACTGCGGCAAGCACCGATTGGCTTAACTGTAGATGGTCGCGTAGCGCGCGGATTTTTTCGCTGTCGTAGGCCGGTACCGGGTCGAGACACAGCGCGTCAAACTTGCGCATTTTGCGTTTATCGATAAAACCCAGACGGCTCAGATCACTGGCTGTCTCATGCACGGCTTCCAAAATACGGCTTTTAGTTTTGGTTTTTTTGGTCATGGCAAATCTCCTGTAACGCACCTTCTTCAACCGCCTCATCAAGCTGCTGGCCTGTTCTGACCAGCAACTGTTCGGCGATGTCCCGCAACGCCTCCAGTTCATCGTCCGCGATGTTGGCGCGCTCATTTTTCTCGAACCCGAGAACGAAGAACCACCTGCTTCTCTTGTTGGTCGCAACCAGTGTTCTGGCGCCGCCACGCTTGCCTCGGCCTGCAAGCCCGATGCGTTTCTTTACAACGCCGCCGCCGAGGTCGGCATCAATCAGCCCCCGAGCCATTTCTTCCACCGCATTTAATAACGCGCTGTCCGTTAATTCTGTTTTTCGCATCCAACGACTGAAATGGCGGGTTTTGAAAACTCGTTTCATTTATTCATTGTGCCACTTAGTGGCATAGTTGTCTATCGGTTCTTGCAGGCGAACACATCATGCATAGTATTGTGGCGAATTCGCCATAATTAAAATACGGCCATTCCTTTAATTCCCTCGAATTCGAGGGAATTAAACTATCGCTTCCACTTCTGGCGGATTACGCAATGGCCCAGCGTATAGAAAATAACTTTTCGATCCGCGTGTGCTGGTTCATCTTGCCTTCTATCGCTGCAATCAATTCTTCGCGCTGCTGATCCACTTGATCCTGCGCGTCGAACAACGTCCGCCGCTTCAAGTTGCGTTGTGCTTCCAGCGACTTGATCTGCTTCTGCCCGGCGAGTTTTTCTTCCAGCGTCAATGCGGTCGTAGCGGCACGGCGGGCTTCCTTGATCTGGCGGTCGAATTCTTTGATCTCGCGCTCCAACCCAGCTTTGAGGTCATCTGCCCAGCCATCCAGCTTGTCAGCCTCCTCCTCGAAAAAGCGGGCATTACGCTCGGAGATATTTCGCTGTATGTCTGATTGGCGCTGCTGGGTAATGGCTTCAAGTTTCACCCTCTCCCCCAGCCCCTCTCCCGCACGCGGGAGAGGGGAGCTTAATCCGGGTAGCGTCAGTAGCCGTGCTGCGACTTCCTCGCCCAACATTTTGCCGTCATCGGTGGTTGCCGCAAAAATGAGATGGTCTTCCGCTTGGTCAAGAGATTCGACGCTAAAGAGCGAGAGGGTCAACCAGCCTGATTTGCCGATAAGCTCTTCCAGCAACGTAACCTTGCCGTCGTGTTGCTCGTAATCAAAATGGATTTCCGCCGGAGGCAGGTCGCGCGTCTTTGCCTGCGCGATCAGCGCCTCGGCAAGCGGATGGTTGAGACGATAAAGATGAGCCTCGCCAGAGCGGCGCGGCAGTTCATATAAGCCCAGCGGGATTACCGCAGTTTGCGCCGGGAAAGGTTGTGCCTTTAGGCGGAATGAGGCGTCATTCAAGAATTCAGCGCTGCCATCGAGCTCGTGCCGGGTAAGCAGCATGAGCAGGCGTTCATAACGGCTGAGGTAAGCCTTGGATGCTTCGTCCTGCACCTTGAGCTTTTCGCGCACTTCGTCGTCAAAATTTTCCAATAAATTTCGGCGAGTGCGTGTCATGGATTCATTGATTTCAAGGCTTAGTTCAAGCTGGAGTTGATCGAATGCGGTCTGAATTTCTTCCTGTTTGCGGCAGCGCTGGTAAATGGCGGCGATGCGCTTCTCGAAATCTACGCCAGATTCGATAGCACCCAGCACTTCGTCGCTGGCACCGAAGACACCTTCGAATAACTGAAATTTTTCGGCCAGTAATTCGAACACGCGCTGATCCGCTGCATTTTTGCGGTTGAGGAAGTTCACGACCACCACGTCATGTTTTTGCCCGTAACGATGGCAGCGACCGATGCGCTGTTCGATGCGCTGCGGGTTCCAGGGCAGATCGTAATTGACTACCAGCGAGCAGAATTGAAGGTTGATACCCTCGGCCCCAGCCTCGGTGGCGATCATGATGCGCCCTTCTTCGCGGAAATAATCTACCAGAGCGGAGCGCATATCTGCGGTGCGCGAGCCGCTGATCCGGTCAGTGCCTTGGTGGCGCTCGGCCCACTGGCTGTAAATCAGCCTGGAACGGTCGTCGGTATTGGAGCCGTTGAACAGCACGATGCCTTCGGCGAAAGAACTGTCTGCCAGCAAGCGCAACAGGTAACTCTGTGTGCGACGCGATTCGGTAAAGATGATGGCTTTTTCAGCTCCGCCAAGTTCCTTCGCTTTGGCGAAGGCAACACCCAGCGCCTTTAGCAGCGCCTTGCCTTTGGCATTGTGGTCTATTGAAGTTGCGAGCGCGGCGAAAGCATCAAGCTCGGCAATTTCCTGTTCGAGAGCCTTGCGACCATCCTCGGTAAGCAGTTCGGTTGGTTCATCGTCGGCCCATTCTTCGGCGGTTTCATCGAGCGCTTCATAGTCCTGATCCAGTTCGTCCAGTAATTTTTCATTGGCAAGCAATTCTGCAGGTTCCTGCTTGCCCAGCTTGAGTTTGAGCCGATTTGAAATCGAAGTCAGCGCGCCCGCGATGGCAAAGGTGGATGAGGCCAATAATTTGCGCAACACCAGTGTCATCAGGGAGCGCTGGCTGGCCGGGAGCGCTTGCAGGTTGTCTCGTTGCAGGTATTCCGAAACGAGGTGATAGAGGCGGTCTTCGCTTTCTTCCGGGGTGAATTCTTCCACCAGCGGCAGGCGCTTGGTGTAGGGGATGTAGGCAGTGACCTGGCGGCGCAGGGTGCGATGGCACACGGGTTTAAGCCGCGCCTTGAGTGTCTGAAACACCTGATCCTGATTCAGGTTGGCAAATTGCTCCCGAAAACTTTTCAAGTCGCCGAATGTATGCTCATCAATGAAACTCACCAGCCCGAATAACTCCAGCAGCGAATTCTGCAACGGTGTCGCCGTGAGTAGCAGTTTGTGTTTGCCTGCCAGCGCCATTTTTAGCGTGTTGGCTATGACATTGGATGGCTTATAAACATTACGCAACCGGTGCGCTTCATCGATGACAACTAAATCCCACGGCATCGCATGGACGTCGGCTGCCTTGCTTTTGGCAAACTGGTAAGAGCAAATTATGATTTCGGATGACTCGAACGGACGGAACTGCCCCTGCCTGATAGCGGCATTGTAGGACTTGGATTCGAGGATGCGGCAGGGCAGAAAGAATTTTTCGGTCAGTTCCTGATGCCACTGCTTGCGAAGGTTTGATGGTGTGATGACCAGAATGCACCGCTTGCGCTCCGCCCATTTCTGCGAAAGCACCAGCCCTGCCTCGATGGTCTTGCCCAGGCCGACTTCGTCAGCCAGCAGCGCGCCCTTGGATAGCGGCGAATTAAAGGCAAACAATGCCGCATCGACTTGATGCGGATTCAGGTCAACCTGTGCACTGGCTACCGCTCCGGCGAGCTTTTCGGCGCTATCTGTTGGAAAGCGCCGTGTGAGTTCGTGGGCGAAATACTTAGCGTGGTAGTCGGTTATTTTCACTTGTGAAAACAATCTGGGAGTTTGAACGAATCGAATGAGCGATTGTACAGAACAAAGGCGGCATCGCCGCCTACTGTATCAATGTCGGCGAACTAGTGTAGTGTTGCAAGCTGTCTGGAACTTATGTGAACAGCCAGAACGGCATTGTAGGAGCGCAGATTTCTGCGCGATTGTTAAAAGATCAATCGC
>JANLIB010000235.1 GCA_024653675.1 Gallionella sp.
CATTAGCCATTCATGTTTCGACAAGGCCTTTAGTCCTGAGCGAAGTCGAAGGGTCAACACGAACGGCTTCATACTTTATTCGTGCCGAATCTATAGTAGTGGTTGCACTTCGAACTAGAATCTGCGGGAATTAAAATCTACCGGACAGCAGCGATATCTGCCAATGAAATGGTCTATCGAGCATAAGGCGTTTACCGGCTTTACCGTGGCGCTGGCAATTATCGCCGCCATCGGCTGGCTGGCCTATCAGTCGACCGTGGGCTTCATGCACGCATCCACCCGGGCCGCGCGCAGCCAGGAAACCATCACCGCCCTTGAAGAAATCTTTTCCCTGATGAACCAGGCTGAGACCAGGCAGCGTATTTACATCATCAGCGGCGATCAACGCCATCTCGCCCCGAGGCGTGCCAACATCGACCGCATACGCACCCTGCTTGTCCAGATCCACGATGCCACCGCCGGCAATCCAGGCCAGCAGGCATTGCTGCGTCGGCTGGGCGAGCATATCGATGCACGTCTCGCGTTGCTGGAAGGGGTGTTGAAAGCGCGGCGCGAGCGGGGCTTCGAGCAGGCACGCCTCAAACTGATGGCCGGCGATGGCGAGCGGGAAATGGATGCCATCCATGAAACGGTGCTTCAGCTGGAGAAAGGAGAAGCTGCCCGTTTGCGGCAGTGGGAAGAGGCTTCACGGGAGAATTCCAGCCGGATGCTGACCATCTTCGTTGCGGCACTGGTTTCTGTAGCCGTTTTTTTCGTCGTGCTGTTTCTGTTCATCGTTCGCGAAATGGCCGAGCGCAAGCAGGCCGAGGAACAGCGGGCGCTCCTGCTGAACGAATTGGAGAGCGCCAACGAGGAACTCAAGAACTTCGGTTATGTAGTGTCCCACGACCTCAAGGCGCCGTTGCGTGCCATCGGCTCGCTGGCGGACTGGCTTTCCATTGATTACGCGGACCAGTTCGACGAAGAGGGCAAGGAGCACATGCGCCTGCTGATCGGCCGGGTGCATCGCCTGGACGCCCTGATCGACGGCATCCTGCAATATTCGCGGGTGGGACGGGTAAAAGAAACTGTCATCGCGGTAGACCTCAACCGGCTGGTGCGGGAGGTGATCGATTTGTTAGCACCGCCGGCAAATATCAAGGTCAGCATCGTGAATTCATTGCCGACCGTCATGACCGAACCGACCCGCATCCAGCAGGTATTCCAGAACCTGCTCTCCAACGCGATCAAATACATGGATAAACCAGAGGGCGAAATCCGCATCGCCTGTGTCGCCGAGGGCAGACAATGGAAATTCAGCGTCGCCGACAACGGACCGGGCATTGACCGGCAACATTTTGAAAAAATCTTCCAGTTGTTCCAGACGCTCGCCCCGCGCGACCGTGTGGAAAGCACCGGCGTCGGCCTGGCGCTGGTGAAGAAAATCGTGGAAATGTACGGCGGGCGCATCTGGCTCGAATCCACCATTGGCCAGGGCAGCACATTTTTTTTCACGCTGCCTCGCACCGCTGCAAGCGCTATGTAGGGGCGCGATTCATCGCGCCCTCATCTATTCATGAACCAGCAGCAGGGCGCGATAGCGCTGCATAGCCATTCCACTAACCCATCAAAAAACGATGGGTAAGTGGCTGGTTAAATCGCGCCCCTACGATATTTCACTATTGATTTGGGAAATGGAATAATACGAGCATGAAAATCGCCAGCGAGTTGCAGCAATGACCAAGCCCCCAATGGCCAAGACACAGATACGCGTACTCATCGTCGAGGACGACCTGGTGGATCGCATGGCCTGCCGCCGTGCGCTGGCGCAGAACCCTGACTACGAATTCGTGCTGTCCGAAGCCGAGACCGGACGCGAGGGGCTGCAACTCGCCCTCGCGCAAAAGCCGGACTGCGTGCTGCTCGACTACCGCTTGCCTGACCTGAATGGCCTGGAGTTTCTTACCGGGCTGAGAGACGATCTGGGCGAGACCCTGGTGCCGGTCATGATGCTGACCGGCGCCGACAACGCTTCGGTCGCGGCCGAGGCCATGAAGCGCGGCGCGCAGGATTATCTGGTCAAGGATGTAAACCGCCAATATCTGGAACTGCTGCCCTCTGTCATCCAGCGCGTGCTGCGCGAGCGGCGGACGCTGATGGAAAAAAAACAGGTGGAAGCCGAACTGCAGCAACACCGCTTGCATCTTGAGGAACTGGTGGCCAAGCGCACCGATGAACTTGCGGAGGCGAATAAACATCTGCGCCAGGATATTGTTGAACGCGAGCGTGTTCAAACAGAGCTGACGCACGCCAAGGCTGAAGCAGAAAAAGCCAATCTTGCAAAATCGAATTTTATTGCCAGAATGAGCCATGAACTGCGCACACCGCTCAACGCCATTCTTGGTTTTGCCCAGTTGATAGAAACCGGATCTCCTGCGCCTACGCCCACCCAGAAGTCAAGGCTCAACGAGATTCTCCAGGGAGGATGGTATTTGCTGGATCTGATCAACGAAATTCTCGATCTCGCGGTGATCGAGTCCGGCAAGCTATCGCTGTCGCTAGTACCGGTGCCGCTGATCGAAGTCATGCGCGAATGCCAGGCCATGATCGAAACGCAGGCACAACCACGCGGCATCACTATGAACTTTCTCCCATTCGATGCCACCTGGTTGGTCAGCGCCGATCGAACCCGGCTAAAGCAGGTTTTGATCAACCTGCTGACCAATGCGATCAAATACAACCGGGAAGAGGGAACGGTCGAGGTGAAATGCACCTGCACCCCGGAACGCATACGCATCAGCATCAAGGACAGCGGGGTGGGATTGCCTGCGGAACTGCAGCAGCAGTTATTTCAACCGTTCAACCGGCTCGGGCAAGAGGGCGGCAGCGTGGAAGGGACGGGTATCGGCCTGGTGGTGACCAAGCAACTGGTCGAACTGATGGGCGGCAAGATCGGCGTGAAAAGCATCGTCGGAGCGGGCAGCGAATTCCGCTTCGAACTGAACCGGGACTTTGCGCCACAACTTGCAGCAGGAGAAAGCAAATCTGAAGAGATCACCCCCCCCCCCCCGAAAATTCATGACGGCATGCAGCAGCACACCCTGCTTTATTTTGAAGACAACCCGGCCAATTTGCTGCTGGTCCAGGAGCTCATTGAGGAGAATCGTCCCGATATGTGTTTGCTGATCGCGGATAACGGCAAACTTGGTATTGAGCTGGCGCGTACCTATCTGCCGGATGTGATTCTGATGGATATCAACTTGCCTGATATCAACGGTATCGAAGCGATGGAGATACTGCTGAAAGATCCGCTGACGGCGCATATTCCTGTCGTTGCGCTGAGCGCCAATGCCATGCCCGATAATGTCTTGAAAGGGATGGAAGCAGGATTTTTCCGCTATATCTGCAAGCCCTTCGTACTCAATGAATTTATGTCTGTGATCGACGAGGCGCTGGAATTTCGAAAAAGCAGATTAGCCAGCACGAATAATACAGCAGGAATTGGGGGTTGATTGCTCCAGTATTTTTAACGCCAGTACTATAAGGAAAAACAAGCATGAAAATTACCAGCAAGCCCATCCTCCTGGTGGAAGACGATCAAGTGGATGTCATGACGGTCATGCGCGCCCTGAAAGAGATCCACGTCACCAACCCGGTGGTGAATCTGGAAAATGGAGCGGAAGCACTGAAATACCTGCGCGATCCTGACAGAGTGAAGCCGTGCATCATCCTGCTTGACCTGAACATGCCGGTCATGAACGGCATCGAGTTCCTGCAGGTGGCGAAGCACGATGATAGGCTCAGGCGCATCCCGGTGGTGGTGCTGACCACGTCCGGTGAACAACAGGACAAGGTAAACAGCTTTGACCTGGGGGTGGCCGGCTATATGGCCAAGCCGGTGGATTACCGCCAGTTCGTCGAAGTCATGCGCACTATCGACGCCTACTGGACCATCAGCGAGATGCCGCAATGAAAAGACAGCATATCCGTGTCCTCATCGTCGAGGACGATCTGGTAGACCGCATGGCCTGCCGCCGCGCGCTGGCGCATGATCCCGATTACGAATATGTGCTGTCCGAAGCCGAAACCGGCCGCGAAGGGCTGCAACTCGCCCACGCGCAAAAACCCGATTGCGTTTTGCTCGACTACCACTTGCCGGACCTGAATGGCCTGGAGTTTCTGGCCGAGCTGAGAAACGATCTGGGCGAGACCACGGTGCCGGTCATGATGCTGACCGGCGCCGACAACGCTTCGGTCGCGGTCGAGGCCATGAAGCGCGGCGCGCAGGATTATCTGGTCAAGGATGTGAACCGCCAATATCTGGAACTGCTGCCATCTGTCATCCAGCGCGTGCTGCGCGAGCGCCGGACGCTGATGGAAAAAAAAAAGGTGGAAGAGCATCTGGTCCGGGCCGAAGCGAAGTATCGTTTTCTGGTGGAGCAGATTCCCGCTATCACCTACACCACCGCGCTGGATGCGTCAGGCAAGCTGCTGTATATCAGCCCGCAGGTCCGCCAGCTCGGTTTTTCACCCGAAGAGTTGCTGGCCGAGCCGGAAGGGCTGCTCAAGCAGATTCATCCGGAGGACCGGACGCTCGTCTATAGCGAGATCGCGCGCGGCTACGAGAGCGGCGAGCCGGTGCGTTGCGAATACCGGTTGCTCACCCGTGACGGCGAAGTGCGCTGGTTCCTGAACGAGGCAAGCCTGGTACGCCACGAATCGGGCGAGCCGTTGTTCCTGCAGGGGTTTCTGGTCGATATCACCAGGGACAAGGAAGTAGAGGAAGAACTGCGCCAGCACCGGCGGCGGCTCGAAGAGCTGGTGGCCAAGCGCGCGATGCAGTTCGAGAAACAAACCGCGATACTCGAATCGGCCAACGCCAGTCTCTCCGCCATGCTCGGCGAGTGCAGGCAAACCGGGAACGAGCTCAGGAAATACGCCGATCAACTCGCAGACCTTTACCACAACGCCCCCTGCGGTTACTACTCGCTTGACCCGGATGGCGTGTTCGTTCAGATCAACGATGCCGGGCTCAAGTTATTTGGCCAAACACGCGAAGATATCGTGGGCAAGATGAAGCTCACCGATCTGCTCACGCCCGCGAGCGGCAAGGCCTTCCATGAACACTACACACGCTTCAAGGAATGCGGCTGGTTACGTGATCTCCAACTTGAAATCACGCGCGAAGATGGCACGAACCTATCCGTGTTGTTGAACGCCACCGCGATCAAGGACGCCGCCAGCCGCTTCGTGATGTTCGACATTACCGGCCGCAAGCGTGCCGAACAGGTGCTTTGAGGTCCGTGAGAGCGTTCCCGCTGCTGGATTCAGAGCGGAGGAATGACCACAATCTACGGCACCTTTCGCAGATCAGCCGGAGATCATTTATCCTAAGCCGGACAAGCCGGAACCAAAATACGTAGGGTGGATAAAGCGCGCAGCGCGTATCCACCAATCCGCCGAGGCAATCCGTTGGTGGAAACGCTACGCTTTTTCCACCCTACATTAACCTGATTTAGATTTGCTTGGAAAACCGCGCCGGCGCTTGATCTACGATATATTCTTGTCACAAATTGCAAAGACTTAAGGGAGAAAGAAATTCTGAATGTACCAATTTAATTGTAGGGCGGATAAGCGCAGCGCATCCACCGATAGCCGATGATGGTGGATGCGCTGCGCTTATCCGCCCTACAATTAAATTGGTACATTCAGAATTTCTTTCTCCCTTAAGTCTTTGCAATTTGTGACAAGAATATA
>JANLIB010000236.1 GCA_024653675.1 Gallionella sp.
TATATTCTCGGCCTTGACGGGAGATTATCCGGAGTTGCCCGAACCCTATAACAACCTCGCCGTGCTGTATGCCGGCCAGGGGCAGTATGACAATGCCAAGCTGGCGCTGGAAATGGCGATACGCACTCATCCCAGCTATGCCACCGCGCATGAAAACCTGGGCGACATTTACGCCAAGATGGCCAGCCAGGCTTACGACCGCGCTTTGCAGCTTGATCGCAGCAACACCGCTACGCAAACCAAGCTGGCGATGATCCAGGATCTCTTTGCCGGCGGCACGCGCGGCAAAGATACCTCCTCGCACGACTTGAGCAAATCCGAAGGCGCTGCCCCGGTCGTTGCGGCAGAACTCAAACCCGAACCTGCCCAAGCCGCTCCAGACGCTCCTGCCCCCGCTGCCGTGACGGACAGCAGCAGTGAAGTTCTGCAAACCGTCGATGCCTGGGCGGCCGCATGGTCATCCCGGAATACGGACAGTTACCTGTCGTTCTATGCCGATGATTTCAAAACGCCGCCCGGTGAATCCCGCGCGGCCTGGGAAGCCGCTCGCAAGGAACGCCTCAGCACGCCAAAATCCATCCAAGTCGGCATCAGCAATGCAACCGTGACATTCAGCGACAATGACCATGCCACCGTGAAATTCCGCCAATCCTACCGCGCCAGCCACCTGAAAACCTCCGGCAAAAAAACCCTGCTGATGGTTAAATCCGGCGGCAAATGGCTGATTCAGGAAGAGCGCGCCAGGTAAGCCATGCTGCGCCCTGCACTGACCTTATTGTTACTGTTCAGCCTGACGGCAAGCGCGGCGCACTACGCTCCGGATTCGCCGGTAACAGACATGCGCGGCACAGAAGCGCAATTGGTGAAGAGCCTGCATGCCATCAATAACAATCGCCTCGATATCGCACTCAATGAGGTGAACAGCCTGCTGCAGATCAATCCTAATTTCAAGCTGGCGCAGCTGGTCAAAGGCGATTTGCTGATGGCGCGCGCCGGCGCGATCGACAATTTCGGCAGCGCGGCAAACGCGCCGCGCGGAAAAATCGAAGACCTGCGCGACGAAGCGCGCGTGCGTTTGCAGCGCGTACAGTCCCAGTCAGATGTGAAACTCAAGCCGCGTTTTTTATGGCAGCTGGACGCCAGGCAGAAATACGCGCTCGTGGTGGACGCCAGCCGCGCCACATTGTTCGTTTACGAAAACGTGAACGGCGAACCGCGCTATGTCACCGACTTTTACATCACCCTCGGCAAACTCGGCACTGACAAAGCGTCCGAGGGTGATCAGCGCACTCCCATCGGCGTATATTTTGTAACGACAGAATTGCCCAGGAACAGACTCTCCGATTTTTACGGCAGCGGGGCCTACCCGCTCAGCTACCCGAACGAATTTGATCGCAGGAATGGACGCACCGGCAGCGGCATCTGGCTGCACGGCACACCCGGCGATACCTATAGCCGTCCGCCGCGCGCCAGCAACGGTTGCCTGGTGCTGGCAAATGACGATCTGGACAAACTCGCTCCCTATCTGCAAACCGGCATCACGCCGGTCATCATCACCAACCGGATGGACTGGAGCGGCGAACAGGATCAGAACGATCGTGAGAACTTGTTGCTGGAAATCGAACAATGGCGCAAGGATTGGGCCAGCCTCGATACCGGCGCTTACCTCGGGCATTACGCCGCCAATTTCGCCAACGGCGAAATGGATTACCCGAAATGGGCAAAGCAAAAACAGTCGGTGAACAGCACAAAGTCGTGGATCAAGGTCAATCTTTCGAATATCAGCGTGTTCGCCTATCCCGAACAACCCGGCATGGCAGTGGTCAATTTCGAGCAGGACTACAGCAGCAACAACCTGTCCAACCGCATGAAAAAACGTCAATACTGGATCAGGCAAAACAATCGCTGGCAGATCATTTTTGAAGGCGCAGCGTAGATCAGAAGACAGAAGACAGAAGACAGATGACAGATGACAGATGACAGAGATGGCCGTCCGTTAACCTCAGTACAAGTTCAACAAAAGGAAATACTCCATGAATCCGATGAAAAGCATCACCGTATTATTACTCGGCGGGCTGCTATGCCTTAACGCGCAGGCCGCAACCAATTCTCCAACACAAAAAGGAAGCAAAAGCATGGTCAAACTGCACACTAATCACGGCGTCATCACCCTGCAACTGGACGCTGAAAAAGCCCCTGGCACCGTCAGGAATTTTCTTGACTACGTAAACAGCGGCTTCTACTCGAACACCGTATTTCATCGCGTGATCGATAATTTCATGATCCAGGGCGGCGGCTTCGAGCCTGGCATGAAACAGAAATCGACAAAGGCGCCGATACAGAATGAGGCCGCGAACGGCTTGAGGAACGACAACTACACCGTCGCGATGGCGCGCACCGGCGACCCTCATTCCGCCACTGCGCAATTCTTTATCAACGTGAAGAACAACGATTTCCTGAATTACACCGCGCCCAACCAGCAAGGCTATGGCTATTGCGTGTTCGGAAAAGTGTTGGAAGGCATGGACGTGGTGGACAAGATACGCAAAGTAAAGACCGGTAACCGTTCCGGGTTCCAGGACGTTCCACTGGAAGATGTCATTATCACCAAGGCTGAAGTGGTGAAATAAGGATTGAGGAGCGAGGAGCGAGGAGCGAGGATTGAGGCGAAACCGCTGCACCGCTCGCTTTTAACTCGATCCTCAATCCTCGATCCTCGATCCTGTAATGCCCCACACCCTGTTCATCTCCGACCTGCATTTAAGCGCCAATCATGAATACAGCATGGCGGCGTTCCGGCGTTTCATCACCGCACTCGCGCCGCAAGCCTGTCCTGAGCCCAGTCGAAGGGCAGAAGCACTGTACATACTCGGCGATCTGTTCGAGTATTGGGCGGGCGACGATGATCTGCACGATCCTTTTCACGCTCAAGTGACAGGCGCATTGCACGGACTCGCGGCACACGGCATCAAAGTCTATTTAATGCACGGCAACCGCGACCTGCTGATGGGCGGCGCGCTCGCGCAAGCCTGTCACGCTGCGCTGTTGCCCGACCCCACCCTGCTCGACCTGTATGGCACAACCACGTTGATCACACATGGCGACAAGCTGTGCACAGACGATGTCGAGTATCAGAAATTTCGCGCCCAGGTGCATGATGCGGAGTTCCAGAAGAACTTTCTCCTGCAACCTCTTCCGGCACGCAAGGCTTACATAGAACAACTGCGTCAGCTCAGCGCCGCAGCCAAGCAAGGCAAAGACAGCGCGATCATGGATGTCAGCGACGACGCAGTCGCGGCGCTGCTGCGCGAACATCGTTACCCGCGCCTGATCCACGGCCACACCCATCGCCCCAACCGCCACGAGCATATGGTGGACGGCCATGCCTGCGAACGCTGGGTGTTAAGCGACTGGGATCAACAAGCATCGGCGTTGCGCTGCGATGCGCAGGGATGCCGCTCGATCAGTTTTTAGTAGGGGCGCGATTTATCGCGCCCATTGTGTTTATTGATCCGGCAGAATAGATATTACATTCCGTTCGGCCTGAGCCTGTCGAAGGCCATTAGCCATTCATGTTTCGACAAGCTCAACACGAACGGCTTCATACTTTATTCGTGCCGAATCTATAGGTACGGAGATAAATCAGGGCGCGATTTATCCCACCCCTACCTCGCAACAGGAACACACAATCTCTCGCACGGAACACCATCGCCATCACTGTCCAGAGATTTGGCGCCGCACCGGGCCAGGTAATGTCTGGCCTCATCACAGGAAGTCATTTGCGAGCAATATTTTTTGGCGCACGCCGGATCAGGCAGGGTCTTGTCGAGGCGCGCCCCTGCTTGGTCCGTTACTGCGGCAGGCAAGGTAAATGGATGAAGCTTGCGCCATTGCGCGGGTTCCACGATCTCATCCCCCGCCCACAAGCCGCGCCTGGCCTGCTGCGCTTCCTTCTGCAACCCGATGTAGGTTTCATTGGTGTGGAAACCTGAATACTCCCAGGCCATACCAAGCCGAATCTGTTCGGCGTTCACGTCCAGCCCATCCATGCTGAGATACGCCACCAGCCTGCCGTAACTGTCTGTCGCCAGGCTGTTCACGCTCACCTGTTTGCGATACACCAGTCCGGACAGCGATGCTTTCGAGGCCATGCCGCCCTGTTGCGCCTTCTCCGGCGCATCGATCCCGGCCAGCCTCACCTTGACCGGCGGGCCGCCCTTGCGCGTCACCATCACGGTGTCGCCATCAAGAACGACGATGACCTTGCCGGTGAATTGTTCGGCATGTACCGCAGCGGCTGCACAAGCCAGCAACACAAACAGCAGCCCTGTGCGCATCGTCAGCTCCGCTAAACCAGCAAGCTTTTGATCAACGCAAGACACAGCAGGGTATAACCTGCCGCCAGCAGATCGTCGAACATCACGCCAAGCCCGCCGTGCCAGTTGCTGTCGAAATAGCGTATCGGCGGCGGTTTGGCGATGTCAAAGAAGCGGAACAGCGCGAAGGCCAGCAGCGACCACTCCCATCCGGGCGGCGTGAAAAACAGCACCAGCACGAAGGCCACGATCTCGTCCCAAACGATTCCGCCGTGATCCGCCACCCCCAGCGCCGCGCCGGTTCTGTCGCACACCCACACGCCGATGGCGAATGCCCAGATCAGCACCAGAAGGAACACCGCATCCGTCAGGCGCGGCGCAAGAAACCAATACATCGGGAATGCGACCAGCGTGCCGAACGTGCCGGGCGCCTTGCGCGCCAGGCCGCTGCCGAAGCCGAACGCCAGGAAATGCGCAGGATGGCTGGACAGGAAGCGCCAATCGGCACTTCGGCTTGGCTCTTGACAGTGCTTTGCATCTGATTCACCTGAAATGATCATATCCGCCGGCCTCAACATTGATTGGGTTCCCTGACGCATCGTGCACGATACAGCCGCGCCCCGCAACGATCTTTCCGATGCGGGTCAGCGGCAATCCCAGCCGCTCGCTGACGCTCATTATTCCGGCATGATGCATTTCAGGCGCGGTAAAACAAAGCTCGTAATCATCGCCGCCGGACAACGCGCATTGTCTTCCAAGAGTCTGCTGCATGAATCTGCGCAGAACCGGCGAGACGGGCAGCGAGGCAAAATCGAGCTGCGCGGCCACTTGCGACGCTTCAAGTATATGGCCGAGATCGGCAAGCAATCCGTCGGAAATATCGATCGCGCTGCTGGCGATGCCGCGCAGCGCCAGCCCCAGCGCGACGCGCGGCTGCGGCAGGTGCAAGGCAGGCGCGCAGGCGGCGA
Source organism: Gallionella sp. (assembly GCA_024653675.1). Classification (GTDB taxonomy): domain Bacteria; phylum Pseudomonadota; class Gammaproteobacteria; order Burkholderiales; family Gallionellaceae; genus Gallionella. The sequence continues at coordinate 5,285 of JANLIB010000236.1, forward strand.
ACTCGTCCGCGCTCAACATGATCTGGCCTTGCAGATGCGCGAGCGCCAGCGCGGCATTCCCCAGTGTTCCCGACACCCAGATCTCATCGCCGATCTGCGCGCCGTTGCGCCGCAACGCCTGCCGCTCAGGCACCTCACCAAATATCGTCACGCACAGATTGAGCGGTCCGCGCGTGGTATCGCCGCCCACCAGTTCCACACCATACCGATCCGCCAGCGCAAAGAATCCCGCGCTGAATCTTTCCAGCCACGCTTCATCCACTTCAGGAAGCGCGATCGCCAGCGTCGCCCAGCGCGGCGCCGCGCCCATCGCCGCCATGTCGGACAGATTCACCGCCAGCGTCTTGTGCCCCAGCATGAACGGATCCGCATCGGGAAGAAAATGTGTGCCGCTCACCAGCATATCGGTGGACACCGCCAGCACATTGCCCTCGCACGCCTGAAGCAGCGCGGCATCATCGCCGACACCCAGCAGCGCGCCCGGAGTGGCGCGGGTGAAGTAACGGCGGATCAGCTCGAATTCGGTCATGGGATCGGTCATTGGTTTGTAGGATGGGTTGAGCGTAGCGATACCCATCAATTTGTTAACGTATAACGATGGGTATCGCTACGCTCAACCCATCCTACGTGCAAACGTCTAACGACCAGTGACTCTCCTGTTATTTTGTGCGCCTCGCAAACTCTGCCACGCGCAGTTGCGGCGCAAGTTTATCCAGCACGCCGTTGACATACTTGTGCCCATCGGTTCCGCCGAATGTCCTGGCCAGTTCGACCGCTTCGTTGATGACGACTTTGTAGGGCACTTCCGGGCATTGTGACAACTCGAACGTCCCCAGCAACAGAACCGCGAATTCCACCGGACTGAGCTCATCGAGCGGACGATCGAGATATTGGGCGATCAGCGCCTCAAGGCCGGCATGATTGCCCAATGCGCCACGCAGCAACCTGGAGAACAATTCCTTGTCGTATCGGCCGAGATTTTTCTCGGCGTGTATCTGTCTCTCGATTTGCGCAACATCGCCCGCAGTGACGCGCCATTGATAAATGCCTTGCAGCGCGAGTTCGCGGGCACGATGGCGCGGGCTCTTCTGTGGGGCTTTATTGGCCGCAGTCACAGCCGTGTCAGCGCTCATTCCAGTCCCTGCAATAAATTGGCCATCTCGATCGCCACCAGCGCGGCTTCTTCGCCCTTGACCAGCATGCGCTCGATCGCCTGCGCATCGGTATCGGTGGTGAGGATCGCGTTGGCGACCGGAACACCGCAAGCCAGTTGCACCTCGCCCACACAACGCGCCGATTCGTTGGCCACGATCTCAAAATGATAGGTGTCGCCGCGTATCACCGCACCCAGCGCGATCAGCGCATCAAATTTTTCGCTCTCCGCCATGTGCAGCAGCGCCAGCGGTATCTCCAGCGCGCCCGGCACAGTCGCCAGCGTGATGTCGTCTTCATCCACGCCCTGTTGCACCAATTTCGCCTGACACGCGCCCAGCAGTCCCTCGCACACTTCAGGATTGAAACGGCTTTGCACGATGCCGATGCGCAGACCCGCGCCGTTCAGGTTTTTTTCGATTTCTTTCATGTCAGCCTCTGTAATTTCGTAGGTCGGGTTAGCGCAGCGTAACCCGACAGATCCCTTGTTAATTAATGAGCAAACGTCGGGTTACGCTGCGCTAACCCGACCTACAAACCGCTATTCATGGCTGGCGTAACCGACCACTTCCAGGCCGAAACCAACCATGCTGGGCATCTTGTGCGGCGTAGCCAGCAGACGCATCCTGCCGACATCAAGATCGCGCAGGATCTGCGCACCGATGCCATAGCTGCGCGGGTCCCACTGCGCGGTTCGCTGGCTGCCGGCATCCAGTGTGGCTTTTGCGCGCAGATCCTGCGAGGTCTCGCCGCGATGCAGCAACAACAGCACTCCGGACGAAGATTGCCCGATTTTCTGCAACGCCTGATTCACACTGATCGAATGCGCGTGATCGGTCTGTTCCAGAAAATCCATCACGGAAAGAGGTTCATGCACGCGCACCAAAGTTTCCGTGTCATGGTGAATCTTGCCCTTCACCAATGCCAGGTGGGTGCGTTGCGTGGTCTTGTCCACATAGGTCGCCAGGTCGAATTCGCCGTAAGCGGTTTGCACCTTGCGCCGAGCCAGGCGCTCGACCAGCTTTTCATGCTGGCAGCGATATTCGATCAGACCGGCGATCGTGCCGATCTTGAGCTGATGCTGCCGCGCGAACTCCACCAGGTCGGGCAGGCGCGCCATATCGCCGTCATCCTTGAGCACCTCGCAGATCACGGATGCCGGGGCAAGCCCCGCCAGTTGAGCCAGGTCGCAGCCCGCTTCGGTATGGCCGGCGCGCACCAGCACGCCGCCGTTCTGCGCGCGCAGCGGGAAGATGTGGCCGGGCTGCACGATGTCGCCGGGCTTGGCGTTCTTGTCCGCGGCGGCCTGCACGGTGCGCGAGCGATCCGCCGCCGAGATGCCGGTGGTGACTCCGCTCGCGGCCTCGATTGACAGCGTAAAATTGGTCGCCAGCGGCAGGCCGTTTTCGCGCACCATCAGCGGCAAATCGAGCTGCCTGCAATGCGCCTCGGTCAGCGTCAGGCAGATCAATCCGCGTCCGTGCTTGGCCATGAAGTTGATTTTTTCCGGCGTGACGAATTCCGCGGCAAACACCAGGTCGCCTTCGTTCTCGCGGTCTTCCTCGTCCACCAGCACGACCATGTGCCCGGCGCGGATCTCCGCGATGATTTCCTGTACGGGCGAGATTCCTGTCATTGTGTTTCTTTCTGCATCATGCGTTCCACGTAGCGCGCGATCAAGTCCACCTCGAGATTGACGCGGCTGCCCGCGCGCAGGTTTTTCAGATTGGTCATCACCAGCGTGTGCGGGATCAGGTTGACGCTGAACTCATCCGGGTGCCCGGCCAAAAGTTCTTCTGCGCCGCTCACCTGGTTGATGGTCAGGCTGACGCCGTTGACGGTGATCGATCCCTTGATCGCAATATATTTCGCCAGCACATGCGGCGAGCGTATGACCAGTTTCCAGCTTTCACCCAGATCGGTGAATGCCACGACTTCGCCGACGCCATCCACATGGCCGCTGACCAGATGCCCGCCCAGCCTGTCGGCCAGGCGCAACGCTTTTTCCAGATTGACCGGCGCACCCTGCGCATCAAGCCCGGCGGTGCAATCCAGCGTCTCGCGCGACACTTCGACGGTGAATGCGTCGCCGGTATGCGCTATCACCGTCAGGCACACCCCGTTCACCGCGATGCTGTCACCGATCTGCACATCGCTCAGGTCCAAAACTTTGGTGGATATAACCAGGCGCAGCCCTCCGTCGCGGTCGGACGCCTGTTTGATGCTGCCGATGTCGGCTATGATCCCGCTGAACATTCTTAAAACTCCTTTAGTCTCTAACCAGTTAAGTCTTCGCAATTTATGACAAGAATATATCGTAGATCAAGCGCTGGCGCGGTTTTCCAAGCAAATCTAAATCAGGTTAATG
>JANLIB010000238.1 GCA_024653675.1 Gallionella sp.
AAGAAATTTTAGCGCGCCGCATATGTTTGATATGTAAGCGTTAAAATTTCTTGAGCAACGCCGTATCGCGACGGAGTTTGGATTAATAGAGGTGCCCTGGGTTTAAAACAACAATAATCATGCAGGGTGCGCCCCACGCACCAATAATGATGGTGCGTGGGACGCACCCTGCAACATCGCATTCTTATTTTGGAAAGAAAGAAATGGAATAACCCCATAATAATTCGATCTTGCTTCTATTTCACGGGGAATTATGCTAAGTTTAGCGCTGTCAGGATTATTCCTGCACACCCGATAATTTAATTCTTCTCTAACCAGATACACTTCATCAAGGAGTATCACATGGCGACAAAAAGCAAAGCTGCAAAAAAACCAAGCACCAAGTCCGAGATACTCGGCCATATTTCCGAAAAGACCGGTCTCACACGCAAGCAGGTGAGCGCGGTGTTCGACGAGCTCTCTCCCATCATCAAGCGGGACTTGAAGGCATCGGGAATGTTCAACGTTGTCGGCTTGATGAAGATCAAGCTGGTGCACAAGCCTGCGCAGGCGGCTCGCAAGGGCATCAACCCTTTCACCAAGGAAGAAGTGATGTTCAAGGCCAAGCCGGCGCGCAACGTAGTCAAGGTGCTGCCCCTCAAGGCACTGAAGGACCTGGTGTAAGCAACAGATTTACCCATGTGACAAGGCCGCCTGCGGGCGGCCTTGTTGTTTGCGCATCACACGTTTGTCCTGGAGATCAGGATATCGGCTATTACCGGATGCCCAGTGTCTGTTTCACTCCCGCGCTGAGCAGCATCACGCCGAGCGCGGCCAGCACACCAACACCAAAAATATGCGCTGCGTCTCCGGAGAAATGGAACAGTTCGCGCAGCATAGGGACGCTGAGCACCAGCGCCAGCCCGGCGCTGCCGCCCAGCACGATCCACCACAGCACCGGGTTTTCGCGCGACCACGCACCTTGCCAGGACGCATTCAGGGAGCGGTTGCTGAACACCAGCGCGATGTTTCCAGCCACCATGGCCGTGAACACCAGCGCGCGCACGGTATTTTCGTCCATCTCTTTTGACAACGCCCATGCATAGATCGCGGCGGCGATTGCGAAGGCCATTACTCCTTGCAACAGGCTATTGGTCAGCAGCCTGCCGCCGAACAGCGTCTCGTTCGCCTGTCTGGGCGGGCGCTGCATGATGTCTTTTTCTTCCGGCTCCGCCTCGAAGAATATTGAGCAGGCGGGATCGATGATCAGTTCCAGAAACATGATGTGCGCGGGCAGGAGCAGCAGCGGTTGCCCGGTCAACGCCGGCAGCAGCGCCATGCCGACGATCGGAATGTGCACGGCCAGCGTGTAGCTCATCGCCTTGCGCAGGTTGTCGTAGATGCGCCGCCCCAGGCGGATGGTGGCGGCCAGCGAGGCAAAGTCGTCGTTGAGCAGCACCAGACCGGCGGCTTCGCGCGCCACGTCGGTGCCGCGTTTGCCCATCGCCACGCCGATATGCGCCGCCTTGAGCGCGGGCGCATCGTTCACGCCGTCGCCGGTCATCGCGACGATCTCGCCGTTGGCCTTGAAGGCTTCCACCAATCGCAATTTCTGTTGCGGCACGATGCGCGCGAACACCTGAACGTCGCGCAGACGGGCACGCAATGCTTCATCCGGCATGCTGTCAAGTTCGCTGCCGGTCAATACCTGACCGGATGGCAAGCCCAGTTCAGCGGCGATGGCCTGTGCGGTGCGCGCATGGTCGCCGGTGATCATTACTACCCGGATGCCTGCAGCGCGGCACTGTGCGATGGCCTCCGGCACATCGGCACGCAGCGGGTCTTGCAGGCCGAGCAAACCAACAAAGGCGAACTCGATGTCATGCTGTTGCGCCGGCCATTGATGCTCCGGAATTTGGCCTGGTTCGAGTTCTGCGCGCGCCACCCCCAGCACGCGCAAACCCTGACCGGCCATTTCGGTTGCTGCCTGTTCGATAGCTCCGGCTTGCGCTTCGGGCAGATGGCACAGGTCGATGATGGCTTCCGGCGCGCCTTTGGCGGCCACCATGTGATACGTCTGCTCGTCTCCCTGCCAGACGTGCGACATCGCCAGCAACCCGGGCGACAGGCTGTATTCGTGCACGATCCGCCAATCCTGGTGCAGATGCTCGGTGCCGCTCAGCGTGCGCAGCCCCAATTCATGCAGGGCGCGTTCCATCGGGTCGAACGGGTCGCGCTCGCTGGCGAGAATGCCGAACTCCACCAGTTCGTGCCACGGTTCGGGCAGCGGACTGCGGCTGTCCACTTGCAGCAGCCTGTTTTTATCTGGCATGGGGCCGCCGCTATACAGTTTGCGGATCACCATGCGGTTTTCGGTCAGCGTGCCGGTCTTGTCTACGCACAGCACGGTGGTGGCGCCGAGTGTTTCGATGGCATCCAGCCGCCGCGTCAGCACATTGCGCCGCGAGATGCGCCACGCGCCGAGCGCCATGAACACTGACAGGATCACCGGGAATTCTTCCGGCAGCGAGGCCATCGCCAGCGTGATGCCGGCCAGCAACGCATCCAGCCAGTGGCCGCGCGAGATGCCATAGGCAAGCACCAGCAGCACGCAGAGTGCGCCGGCGAATATCGCCAGACGGCGCACCAGATTATCGGTCTGGATACGCAGCGGCGATGCGCCGGGGCGCGCGTTTTCCAGCGATTTGCCGATTTGCCCGACGGCGCTGGACTTGCCGGTGGCGGTCACCAGGCCGATACCGCTGCCTTGCACCAGCACCGTTCCCGCGTACACGAACGGCTGATCATCGCCGCCCGGCTGACGCGCAGTTGCATCTGCGCCGCCCGGATGCTTGCGCACCGGGACAGACTCGCCGGTCAGCATAGACTCGTCGGCAAGCAGATCGTTGCAACTGAGCAGCACGGCATCCGCGGCGACCCGGTCACCCTCGGTGAGCAGCAGCAGGTCGCCTTGCACCACCTCACGCCCGGCGATGCGTTGCTGCCTGCCATCCCGCAGCACCATTGCGCGCGGGCTGGACAGGTCGCGCAAGGCTTCGAGCACCCGCTCGCTCTTGCGCTGCTGGGACACGGTGAGAATGATGATGAGCAGCACGAAGAACAGCAGCATCAGCGCGTCTCCAATGCTGCCCAGCAACAGATAGATAAACCCCGCCGCGATCAGCAACAGGAACATCGGCTCGCGCAACACATCGGCAACGATCTGCCATATGCGGCGTGTCTGCGGCGGGTTTATTTCGTTATAGCCGGACGCGGCGAGGCGTTGTTGCGCTTCTGCGGAGCTTAGCCCGGAAATGGATTGCTCGTGGTGAGTTGCGCTCATGCGGATTGCTTACCAGTAACGTGCTGAGAATACCGCGACTGAATTTCAAGAGTGGTTGATTCACAATGCAACCGGACCACACACGGGTTTCTGCAAGGCGTAAGGAATTTCTGATTATGTCCGTTACGCCGATCCTTCGACAGGCTCAGGATAAACTTGACCTGGTTTTCAGTCGCGTAGGGCGGGTCACACCGGTGCCGGGACAAAAGTTTTTCGTACCCGCCGCCACCTAAAACTCTTTCCACTCATCGTTGTCGCTGCCGCCGGCGGCAATCAGTTTCTTCGGACGCGCGGCCGGGCTGGACGCTGTCTTGAGCTTGGCCTGCGGCGCTTGCGCCACGGAATCGTTCAATACCGGAAGCGCTGCCTGCGGGCTGCAGTCTGCTTCGTTCAGCTTGAACACGCTCACCGTTCTGGCAAGCTTGCCAGCCTGTTCCTGCAGACTTTCGGCTGAGGCTGCCGCTTCTTCAACCAGCGCGGAGTTCTGCTGGGTCACGCTGTCCATCTGCGTGATGGCATGGTTAACCTGCTCGATGCCGGCGCTTTGTTCCTGACTCGCCGCAGCAATCTCGCTCATGATATCGGTGACGCGCTTGACCGAGCTGACGATCTCGTCCATGGTCTTGCCGGCTTCATCAACCAGCTTGCTGCCGGCTTCGACCTTGCCGGACGAGTCCCCGATCAGCGCCTTGATCTCCTTGGCCGCGCTCGCGCTGCGCTGCGCCAGGTTGCGCACTTCGCCCGCCACGACCGCAAAGCCGCGCCCCTGCTCGCCGGCACGCGCGGCCTCCACCGCAGCGTTCAGCGCCAGGATGTTGGTCTGGAAAGCAATGCCGTCAATCACGCCGATGATGTCGGCAATCTTGCGCGAGCTTTCCTTGATCGAGGACATGGTTTCGACGACCCGGTTGACGACCTGTCCGCCCTTGATCGCGATGTCGGCGGTGGCGCCCACCAGCTGGTTTGCCCGGCGCGCGTTCTCGGCGCTCTGCCTGACGGTGCTGGTGAGTTCTTCCATCGAGCTGGCGGTCTCTTCCAGGCTGGAGGCCTGCGATTCGGTGCGGCTCGACAGGTCGGCGTTGCCGGCGGCAATCGCGCGCGAGGCGGCGGCAATAGTCCCGGTGCCGCTTCGCACCTGGCCGACGATATTGACCAGGCTGTCGTTCATGTCCTTCATGGCCTGCATCAACTGGCCGGTTTCGTCCTGGCTGCGCACCACGATGGTTTGTGTCAGGTCGCCGGACGCCACGCTCCCGGCAATCCGCACGGCTGTGTTGAGCGGGACGGAAATCGCGCGAATCAGCCAGAAGCCGATCAGGGCGGCCAGCAGCACGCCTGCCACAATCACGATGATGGAGAAATTGCGCACCATGACATAGCGGGTTTGCGCATTTTCAAATTCATTTCTGGCCACATCCAGTTGAAGCTGGATGAGCGCCACCGCACTGGTGCGCATAGATGGATAGAGTTCTTTCAACGGCCCCTGAAGAATTTCACTTGCCTGCTGAAAATCACGGCCGGACAATGCGGCAAGCGCGGGCAGCATGGCTTGCTGGCCATATTTGATGCGGTTGGCCTTGAATTCTTCGACCAGCCTGGTTTCTTCGTCCGTCAGCCTGGCGGAGGTGTAGGTTTTCAGGAGGGTGTTGATTTCCTCTATTTCTTTGCGGATTTCGCCTACGTTCCTGTCAACTACCGAGACATCATCCGGAAATGCCGACAATTGGCCTGAAACCGATTCGCCGATAAGAATCTGGTTTTTGTTGATCAGGGTTGAAATGCGCTCCAGATGTCCCAATGCTATCACCCGGTCTTCATAGACCGATTTCAGAGAGGCGTTGGTGGCGTTCAGGCTGAACAGTCCCATGATCCCGATGCCCACCAGCAGCACGGAAAGGAAGCCGATCACGAAAACCAGACGTGCCCTGATGCTTAGATTGTTCAACATTTTGCTATCCTCACTTTCCAACAAGCAGACTTCAGAAATTGGCCGGGATTGACGCCACAGCAAGTCATTCCGCAAACTGATACGTTTTGTGTTTTGCACTGCGAAAGGACAGGGAATTCAACCATATCAGTGTCAAGTATCCATGACCGCCGCACTCCGGTCAATGCCGGTTTTTGGCAAAAAATTTCTTTCGCGCCTTGTCTCGCTTAGAATTTTGAATTATTGAGCTTTCCATAATTTACGACAAATATACTGCTGAACGGCGACATACGAATACTCCCTTCTCCCGCGGGCGGGAGAAGGGCAGGGGATGAGG
>JANLIB010000245.1 GCA_024653675.1 Gallionella sp.
CATTAACCTGATTTAGATTTGCTTGGAAAACCGCGCCAGCGCTTGATCTACGATATATTCTTGTCATAAATTGCGAAGACTTAACTGGTTAGAGACTAATAACTTGAAACGAGCGGGCTCATCATATCATGCGTAAACACTGGCTCTTATTCACCCAGACCGTCACCATCGCGCTGGCGCTGCTATTCGTTATTCACACCCTCAAGCCGGAATTGCTGCCGGACGCCGCGAGCGGCGGCGTAGTCACTCTGTATGAAAACACGCCGCTGACCGGCGGCAAAACTCCGGCGATGGGATTGAGCGCCGCCGCGCAAAAAGCCATGCCTGCTGTGGTTAACATTTTTACCAGCACCGTCATCGAGGAGCCGGTCAACCCCTTCATCGATGACCCCCGCTTCCGGTTTTTCTTTGGCGACCCGGAAGAAGCCGAGCCGCAAACCAGCTCCAGCCTGGGCTCCGGCGTTATCGTCAGCGCTGACGGCTACATTCTCACCAATCACCATGTGGTGGAAACCGCCGACCAGATCGAAGTAGCTTTATCCGACGGACGCAAGGCCAAGGCGCATGTCATCGGTTCCGACCCGGAGACCGATCTTGCGGTGATTAAAATCGATCTGCCCGGCAACCTTCCCGCCATCACCTTCGGCCAGCCGGAACAAGCGCACGTGGGCGACATGGTGCTCGCGATCGGCAACCCGTTTGGCGTGGGCGAAACGGTCACCATGGGCATCATCAGCGCGCTCAATCGCGACCACATGGGAATCAACACCTTCGAGAACTTCATCCAGACCGACGCCGCCATCAACCCGGGCAATTCCGGCGGCGCACTGGTGGACGGGAACGGAAATCTGATCGGGATCAACAGCGCGATTTATTCGCCGAACGGCGGATCGCTTGGCATCGGCTTCGCCATTTCCGCCAGCACCGCAAAAAAGGCCATGGAGCAAATCATCCAGCATGGCTCTGTCACGCGCGGCTGGATCGGCACGGGCGTGCAGGAACTTACCGCGGAACTGGCCGAATCCTTCAAGCTGGGCGACAGCAAAGGCGTGCTGATCACAGACGTGATACGCAACAGCCCGGCGGAACAGGCGGGCATCAAAACCGGGGATATTCTGGTCGCGATAGACAATAAAGCCATTGATGACTCCAGCGTCATGCTGGACACGGTGGCCAACCTGCCGCCAGGCAAAGTTGTCCCGATCAAACTGCTGCGCAACGGAACAACCATGAGCGTGCAGGTGAAGATCGGCAAGCGTCCGAAACCCAGAACTCAGTAAAGGGCACCTCTAAAAATTCAGAGTTCGGCGCGGTCGTTCTGCGTTGTTGCGTACTCGCTCGACGTCTCGCTCCCTATTTTTTCGCATATTGCCAAGACCAGTTAAGGGTGCTATTGTTGGCTCACTTTAAAATACTACGAGGCGATCATGGCACATGCAATCCTGGCATCCACAACGGCCAGCATTTCCGAACTGAAAAAGAATCCGATGGCGACGGTGGCAGCGGGAGAGGGCTTTCCGGTGGCGATTCTTAACCGCAACGAGCCGACCTTTTACTGCGTTCCAGCCAAGGCGTATGAAGCCCTGATGGACAAACTGGAAGATGTCGAGCTGAATGCGCTCGCCGATGCGCGCCTGGAAGACGGCAAGCGCTTGGTCAAGGTAAAGCTGGATGAGCTATGAGCTGAGATTCCACCCCGACGCATTGGCGGAGTGGAAAAAACTCGATGGCTCCGTGCGCGAGGTGTTCAAGAAAAAACTCGCCGAACGCTTGCATAATCCCCGCGTCCCTTCGGCTCGCCTCTCAGGCCACAAGGATCGCTACAAGATCAAACTGCGCGATGCTGGCTACCGCCTCGTATACGAAGTCCGCGACAAGGTGCTGGTGGTCGTGGTCATTGCGGTGGGCAAGCGCGAGCGCAATATGGTGTACAAGGCTGCGGCAAAGCGGTGAAAACGAAATGCGAAGCTGACCCGTTTAATTCGCCATAAAGCCATTGATGACTCCAGCGTCATGCTGGACACGGTAGCCAACCTGCCGCCAGGCAAAGTTGTCCCGATCAAACTGCTGCGCAACGGAACAACCATGAGCGTGCAGGTGAAAATCGGCACGCGCCCGAAACCGAGAACTCAATAAATTTGCAGGATGAGTTGAGCCTATTGATTCGGCAAATAAACACTATAAATTCCGTCATTCCGGACTTGATCCGGAATCCAGCAAAAACAAATATCGGCGCGTCTTGCGCGCCACTGGATACCGGCCTGACCGCAAATAATCATGGGGAAATTGCCTCACGGCGCCGCCATGCTGGTGAAGGGTTGGGAATTATGCAAACAATTGCAGACACCAAACAAAATCGCTCCGCTGGAATAGAGCAACAAATCCCCTGGAGAGTGATTAAGGTAGAGGCACTGCCCTCCTTCCGGCTGCATGTGGAGTTTGTTGATGGGACAGAGGGCATGGTAGACAAGTCCAGTTTCCTGAAAAAAAGATTGTGGGGTGTTCAAAGTATTGCGCAACGTGAAAGCGTTCAATACAGTGCGCGTGAAACACGGCGCAGTGGCATGGCCAGCGGAATTAGACCTGGCACCGGACAGGATGCACAACGAGCTGCAAAAAGTAAAAATCTACGTGATGCGGTGAACGCCAAGATACGTTCCTATTTGAGCGTACAGCAATGCGAAGCTGCGATGCTGACCCCTGATCCCTGCACACTCTCGCAACGAGACAACCACAGGTTTGTAGGTGAAGATCGCCAAGCGTCCGAAACCCAGGACTCAGTGGTCTTCAATTAAGAACTTCGCGGCAAGCCGCGAAGTGTCAAACCCGAATCCTGTCAAATCATTCGCCGCAAGCGGCGGGGAATCCGACCCGAAGGGATTAAAACCTCTGTGCATTCTCCCTCGCTTCGTTGAGAAACTGACGCGCTACGCTTGTCCAATCTTGTATCTACCCTCGACTAAACCCCAGTCGAGGGTAGATACAAGATTTTGTTCCGGCCAGAGTGCAAATCCCAATCTGCTAAACTAATTCCGGCGAGCGCAACCCCTTCACTGCAGTTCCGGCCAGAGTGCAAATCCCAATCTGCTAAACTACTGGCAAACCTAATCGGAGGCAATCATGAGTTCCGGCCAGAGTGCAAATCCCAATCTGCTAAACTAGCAACCCACACATGCACCACTGCGCTCGAGTTCCGGCCAGAGTGCAAATCCCAATCTGCTAAACTGGCGGTCGAGTTCGGCGCTGCCGTCCACCTGTTCCGGCCAGAGTGCAAATCCCAATCTGCTAAACTCAAGCAATCGAAGGCGGCTTAGTTGCCAAAGTTCCGGCCAGAGTGCAAATCCCAATCTGCTAAACTTTGAGACCTGGGTGATGGTGCGGTCGTGCAGTTCCGGCCAGAGTGCAAATCCCAATCTGCTAAACTGTAAAAGAGCTCATCCCGCAGCAAAAGAAAGTTCCGGCCAGAGTGCAAATCCCAATCTGCTAAACTCTACCCCGCCTACGACCACCGCGCGTTACAGTTCCGGCCAGAGTGCAAATCCCAATCTGCTAAACTGCGGCCATTCCGCACCTATCGGGTCGCGTAGTTCCGGCCAGAGTGCAAATCCCAATCTGCTAAACTATGCGCTGATTTTATATTGGGCGGGACAAGTTCCGGCCAGAGTGCAAATCCCAATCTGCTAAACTTGGCCATCTGATTGAGGGTAGCACACAGCAGTTCCGGCCAGAGTGCAAATCCCAATCTGCTAAACTAAGCCTCCACGCGGGGCTTGAAGAAATCAGGTTCCGGCCAGAGTGCAAATCCCAATCTGCTAAACTGTTTCCATTATCGCGTCACGGCCTTGATTCGTTCCGGCCAGAGTGCAAATCCCAATCTGCTAAACTACTTCTGCCGTTGATACGACTGCCGATGTCGTTCCGGCCAGAGTGCAAATCCCAATCTGCTAAACTCCCCTGTTTGGGGCTGCAACCGCTCCCGCTGTTCCGGCCAGAGTGCAAATCCCAATCTGCTAAACTTGCCGGGACACGCCCAGGATGCGCGCGATTGTTCCGGCCAGAGTGCAAATCCCAATCTGCTAAACTGATAATGTCATGCACCATATCTGCGTCGCTGTTCCGGCCAGAGTGCAAATCCCAATCTGCTAAACTCGCAACGCAGCAACCACCTGATTCACTAGGTGGTTGTTGCGTTTCTGTGTGGGAAAAAACATTGGTTTCATCAAAAAAGATCGTACTGGTCAGGTGATTTATTTCTCGGCTGTTTGGCTTTACCGCGAAAAGTGATGATGCGTTCGTACTGCTTGTCGGTGAACTGTAGGATATTGACTTTGCCGCCTTTAGGCAAACTTTTTTCTACTTGTATGCAGTAGGTATCTACCTGGCCTTGGCTGCTGCAAAAGCGCATGTAAACAGAAAACTGCGACATCTCAAAACCCATATCGAGCAAGGAATTGCGAAAATCAGTGGCGGCTTTACGCTCCACTTTTTCAACCACCGGCAAATCGAACATCACCACAATCCACATAAAGCGATACCCGGAAAGCATGGCACGTTAATCGTCTTGAAATGATGCGGCAAGGCTGAGAGGCAAGCCCGGCAAGGGCAGCTCGAGTTTATCTTTTTCACCCATAAAGACTTGCGCCAGTGACGTGGCAAGTTTTTGCACGCAAACCATCACAGGGGTTGCGCCCGCGCTGGTTTGCATGTCGTCGTACAGCGTTCTCACCAACGCGCGCTTGCTCTCCGGTGTAATCTGCCCTTCGCCGTGCTTGTGCAGTTGCCAGACTTTCAGGTCGATCATCGGGCGAAAGGGTTCCATCAAATCGTCCACCAGGCGCATGGCGTTGCCCTCGTTGCTGTGGTGCAGCCCGATGGTCGGATGCAGCCCCGCCGCCACCACCGCGCGCGCGGTGGCGGCGCGCAGCACGGTATAGCCATAGTTGAGCATCGCGTTGAGGCCGATGCCTTGCTGGTCGCGGCGGAAATCCTCGCCGAACAACAGCCCCCAGTAACGCCGCGCCCCTTGGGCTTCAAAGTTATCCGGGTCGCCCGCGCGCACTTTGCGAACCAAGGCCGACAGCGGAACGAACGGTGCGCCGGTGGCTTCGAGCGCGGCCGCCTGTTGCTGAAGTTTTGATTTGACGATTTCTGCCCAGAGCCGTTTTATCAGCGGCTGATTGGCGGCGATCTGCGCATCGAAACGCTTGGCTTGCTGGAAGTTGCCCTCTATCGGCAACACCATGCCCACTGCGTTGTGATTGGCGGCGCACAGCACGAAGGGCGCGCAGCGCTCGGCCAGCGCCACCAGCAGGTTGTTGGTATAACTCAAGCCGTGCGCATTGGCGATCACTGCCGCGACATCATCCAGCGGAACTTGTCCCAGTTCTTTACGCTCGCCCTCGGTATCTTGTACCACCATGAAACCGCGCGAGAGAAACAAATGCCGCCGGTCATCCGCCACTTCGACAATGCGGCCTATCATCGCCCTTACTCCTTGAAACCGGGGTCGCGGAGTTCGCCGATGGGTGAAATGGTGATGCGGCGTGCCTTTCCTTGCCGTAGGTCTTCAACCCCTATTTGAGAAAGCACAAACTCATCTTCCAGCGCGCGTTGCTCATCCGCAGCAAGCGTGTGCTTGGTCTTCTCATCTTTTAGTTTCAAGCGAGCCTTTCGCCGCGCCTCGTAGCGTCCACTAATATTTGCTTCATTTAACTCAGTAAATGTCGCGCCGCCTTCTACGCTCATTTTGACTACTTGTAGCAATCTGTCTTTACCTTTGAAATTGACTCGTATCGTATCCCCAGTCGTTAACTTAGTAATTAGTTCTGCATCAGCAGATTCTGGAATGGCTGCCAGCTTTACAGTGTTCATATGCTTCAGAACGGTTAGAGGGTTTTCTTTCCCCCAGCCCAATGCGCTTGCCAGTAAGTAGGCTTTGAATTTTGGGATAACTTCCATAACCCAATCGCCATTGGGTTTTTTGAGAATTTCCATGCAGTAGTTACCATCTGGAGCATATCCCTTGTATGCACGGCTTTCTCCTTTGGTGTTAAGGCCGTGCCTGGCAGTTTGTCCAGGCTCCGAAATTGGGATGATGTATTCAACTGTTCTTTCCTTTGCTCCTTCCTCCCGTTTTTTCTGAACAATTGATCCATCAGGTCGAATGCCATAGCTGGTTTCTTTGAACATAGACCCCTCAAAGCTGTGGTCTGGTTTGTGGCTAACATAAATATTTTCAACGGCGCGCCGCACATGATCCCGATAACTTTCCCAAGGCAGCGGCATATTTTCCACGAGGCGGTTGAGCTGCTGTTCGCGCGCGCTGGCGCTGGCTTTCGCAAAACGCTGCAACAAGCCCTGATCGGTCACGGCAATCACGCAGGCATCCACTGCATGGTGGCGGTGGTCGTTGCGGTTCTTTTCGCCGTTCAAACCGAGCACATCGTTCAGGCCGAATTTTGCGCGCAGCATGGCGGTCATGCGACCGGGGATGACGCGGGTGTTCGGGCAAATCAATTTCATGTATTCAAACGCCACCTTGCTCATGTGGCGCGTATCGTTCAGCGCGCGCGGCAAAAATCCCGCATCGTCTTTCAGCCAGCGCTGGTAGCCGTCTTCGCCGAAGCGGTAACGCTTACCTCTGGGCATTTGCTCCGCTCGACCGAGGATGCCCGCGTAGTCAAAGCCCGCCGTGCTTTGCGCGCCGAAGGCTTCCCAAGGAGTGCGGTTGCCCTTGACGCGGTTGGCCTGACGCAGCGCCACCGTTTTATTGTTGAGGCTATCGTCGAGCGTTTGTGAGAAGGGCAGAATGTGTTCGACTTCCACCTCGTCGCTCAACAGCATCGTGACACTGATTTGTGCGCCGGAGTAGGGGCAGCGGCGGTTTGCGGGGTCGAAACTGAGCTCTTCCCAAAGAATCATTTTCTCGATGTCATCGCGTCGGACGCGCTCTTCGCTGATACCCAGCACGCGCGCTATATCTTCACGGAGACGTTTATTGCGTTTTTGATTCTCGGTTTGTCGCTTGCTTTCTTCGTCGCGCTGATCTTTGCTTTGCTTCAAGTCGCGCGCCACCTCAACAATCACTTCGCTGGGGTGACCATAGCGTTTGATGAGCGTATTTACCACAAGGCGCACCTGGTTCAGCCCGATATGCACGGTGGGGTTGGCAATTTTACCGTAGCGCTTTTCGTCGCTGTCTTTCGGGTCGTTACTGCCAAAGCCCACATGACGCTGCAAAGGCTCACCGTAGTAAGGCAGCTCAAGCAAAATTTCGCCAGTGGCCGACGGGCTGATGTGGCTGTGGTGATCGAAGCCGGCGGCTTGCACGGCTTTATCATACGTCACCACATCGCGCCGCAGTTCCGGCAGGATGCGCGCCAGCGCCAACGCGCACAGGCTGCCGTAGCCTTCCGGCAGGCCAGCGTTGGCGATAGCCTCGGCGCGTTTTTCATCAACGCCTGTTTCATCTTGCAGCCAGCGCACCAGCTTGGCTTCGTTTTCTTCCTTGACCAGTTGCAGCACGATGGCATCCTGCTTTGCTTCATCGAGCTTGAACCACGCCGAACCGAAGTGTTTATCTTCGCTTAGCTTTGCGCTGGTGGTATTGCCTTTGAGTTCCTGGCGTTTCGGGTCTTCAAAGTTGAACTGCACCGCGCCGCCCACCCCTAGCAATTTCTTGATTTGCGTGAAGCTGCGCTTGCTGTTTTCTTCCAGCGCGGCGATCAGATCGTCGCGCTGTTTCAACGACAGCGGCTCTTCCTTCAATCCCTCACGCAAGATGCGCAGATTGTTGACCTCCTGATACATGCGAAAGCGTTGCGTGCTGGGCAGGGCTAACGGCGCGCGCTCTTCATCGGGCATGAAGGTGCAACGCCCCGGCTTGACGGGCTTTAGCTTACGCTGAAACAACAACACATTTTTCAGGTCGTCACGGGCTGCTTCGGTAAATAGCGTCGCATTCAATTCGGCCTGTTTAACCCACAGCGCATCGAACTCCGCCTCAATCATGGCGCGGTCGATGTACAGGTCGTAATACTTTTCTATTTTTGTTTTGCCATCGTCCTTGATAGTTTTGTCCTGATGGTAACGGGCGCGGACGGTTTGACCTGCCACATCGCGCTTGTTCAGCCATTCGCCCACCGTGCGGCAACCTTCGGCCTCAATGGTTGCACGTACCTTGCTGATGGCGGTTTTCAACGCGCCGCTGTCGTTATCTTTTTTATCCGTCTTGCGATTGCTCTTGAACC
This sequence comes from Gallionella sp., assembly GCA_024653675.1. Lineage (GTDB taxonomy): Bacteria > Pseudomonadota > Gammaproteobacteria > Burkholderiales > Gallionellaceae > Gallionella. The sequence continues at coordinate 8,250 of JANLIB010000245.1, forward strand.
CGCGCCGCTGGTTGATGTGAAACAGCGCGCGGCCAAATTCGGCTGGGGTGAGCGCTTCATCCAGTCCTTTCGCGCGCAAAGCGAAGGGGTTCATGGTTTCCAGTGCCTTGCGCTGCGCTTCTTCAGCGGGGAAGAAACCGTATTCGATGAGGGTGCGCATCATGCGCGCTTTGCGTTTAAGCAGACGGTCACGGCGGCGGCGCATGGCGCGCGCTTCGCGGCGTGTCACCGCTAGCGAACTGCCATCTTTGGGATTGCGTCCATTCGAGAATATACGCACCCCCGCCTTAATCACGGCACAAGGTTCGTTGTCCGCATTGAGCCGGATCATCGCCCATCCGAGCGAAGTTGATCCCAAATCGAGCGCCAAGCGATAGCACATTTTATGCAGCATGATTATCTCCCCTTGTGTGAGTGGATGATTCTAGTACGATTTCCTTGACTGCACGACATTTCTGCATCTATGATGCGCCGTACCAGTAGATTGGGATTTGCGCTCTGGACGCTAACAAGCTGAAAGATGCACCAAATGAAAGAGCCGCTATATGCGGCTCTTTTTCTATGTGCAATTTGATTTCTACGCTTCTTTCGTTTTGCCCTTACCCACCCAGCTCGCCACCACGATCCCCGCTTCATAAAGAAACCACAGCGGTATCGCCAGCATGAGCTGCGACACCACATCCGGCGGGGTGAAGATCGCGCCGATGATAAAGGCGCCGACGATCACATAAGAGCGTATCTCGCGCAGCTTCTCGACTGTGACAAGACCCATGCGCACCAGCACCACCACTGCGACCGGAACCTGGAAAGTGATGCCGAACGCCATGAACATGGACAGCACGAAGCTGAGGTATTTGTCGATGTCGGTCATTACCGCGACGCCTTGCGGCGCGGAGGCGGTGATAAAACCGAACACCACCGGGAATACCGCGAAGTAGGCGAATGCCATGCCGCAAAAGAACAGCACGGTGCTGGCGATAATCAGCGGCACCACCAGGCGCTTCTCGTTTTCATACAGACCGGGAGCGACGAATCGCCAGATCTGATACAGGATATAGGGCAAGGTAATCAGGAACGCCGCCATCATCGCAACCTTGAGCGGCACGAAGAACGGAGTGGTTACATCGGTGGCGATCATCTGCCCGCCTTTGGGCAGCTTGGCTAACAGCGGTTGAGCCAACAGGGCGTAGAGGTCGGACGCCCACGGAAACAGGCAGATGAATACCAGCAGCAAGGCGACCACGGAGTGCAGCAATCGGGTGCGCAGCTCAACTAAATGCGCGATAAAACTTTCGCCGGTGCTCATTGGGAATTATTTGCGGGTGGCGTCAAGGATGGGTCGGCGCCGGGCGGCGGCTGTTGGCTTATTTGGCCTGGTTGCGTTGCCTGGCCGGGCGGTGAAAGCTGCGCAAATTCCTTTTCGATTTGTTGCATTTGCTGATCCGCTGTCAGCGCCGCCTGCTGTAGCGATTGTTCCATTGCGCTGGCTTCGGCTTGCACTGTCTGCCGCAACTGGCGGAACTCTTCGACCGCCATGTCGCGCTCGATATCGGCTTTCACGCCATTCACATAGCGTTGCGCGCGCCCCCACAGGTGCCCCATGGTACGCGCTACTTTTGGCAGTCGTTCCGGCCCGATGACGATGAGCGCCACCACCATGACAACCATCAGTTCGGAGATGCTGAAGTCGAACATAACCTAACGCTAACCCATGCAAGCAATAAAGATCCCCGCAGCAAGCTGCGGGGTATTGACCGGGCGGGTCACACGGGTGCCCGGCCAAAAGTATTTCGGACCCGCCGCGACACCGAATGTTGCAATGGCGGGTGTGACCCGCCCTACAGCCTGATTTTTCATCATACAAGGGTGGATAAAGCGCCGAAGGCGTGTATCCACCACAAACCCGGTGGATTCGCGCTACGCGCTTAATCCACCCTACGAAATTTGACGCTGCAAGCAGCGGGGAATCTGACCCAAAGAGATTGAAAAGTGTCGAGCGTGCCGAATATCTTTCAGCCCGTTCACGCTTTGGTGTGAGTTTTGTCTTTCACTTCGCCTTCGATGGTCTGCCCGCCTTCTTTAATCTGCTTCGCGGCTTCATCTTCGTCCTTCATGCCTTCCTTGAAGCCCTTTACCGCGCCGCCGAGATCGCTGCCGATGTTGCGCAGTTTCTTGGTGCCAAAGATCATCGCAACAACCAATAACACGATCAGCCAATGCCAAATACTAAATCCGCCCATCTCGTTCTCCTTTAAATTAACATGCCTCTGAACAATTCGCAGTATGACGCATCACCGTGCCGCTTCCCCCTTTGAAAAAGGGGGATCGAGGGGGATTTACATATTCGGCGCGTCTCGAATCCCCCCTGCCCCCCTTTTTCAAAGGGGGGAACAACAGCGTCCTGAAAATCGTTAAGAGGCATATAAATTATTCTCGCCGCACCATCGGCGGGATGTTGCCCCCGCCGATGATGTGGATGTGCAAATGAAACACTTCCTGTCCGCCGCCCTTGCCGGTGTTGATCACGGTACGAAATCCGTTATTCAATCCCTGCTCTTTTGCCAGAACCGGCGCCAGCAACAGCATTTTGCCCAGCAGAGCGGCATGCCCGCTGCCCGCCACCGACAATGAATCCAGATGCAGCTTCGGGATCAGCATGAAATGCACCGGCGCCACCGGATTGATGTCGTGGAACGCCAGCATGTCGTCATCTTCATACACCTTGCGGCACGGGATTTCACCGCGCACGATCCTGCAAAACAAACAGTCGCTCATGCTCGGTCCTTGTTCCTGCTTTCCTTTTCAGCCATCCCAGACACGCCCTCGCGGCGCGCCAGTTCGTTCAGCACATCGCCAACATTCAAGCCATGCTTTGCCAGCAGCACCATGCAATGGAACCACAGATCGGCAGTCTCATATACCAGATGGGATTTATCTCCCTCCTTGCTCGCCAGAATGAGTTCCGTCGCCTCTTCGCCGATTTTTTTAAGGATGGCATCTTCGCCCTTGGTATAAAGCCTGGCGACATAGGAACTTTCCGGTGACGCCTGTTTGCGCGCCTCCAGTGTTTCCGTCAGTTTTTGCAAAATATCCTGGTTCATTTTTTCCTGGTTCATTTCTTGTAAATCTCGCCGGGAGACTTTAGCACAGCATCCACTTCCACCCATTGCCCGTTTTCCAGACGGCTGTAAAAGCAGCTTGCACGCCCGGTATGGCAGGCAATGCCGCCCTGCTGTTTGACCATGAGCAGAATCACGTCGCCATCGCAATCCAGGCGTATCTCTTTCACCTTCTGGAAATGGCCTGACTCTTCGCCCTTGTGCCACAGCTTTTTGCGCGAACGCGACCAATATACCGCCTCGCCATTTTGCTGGGTGAGTTTCAGCGCGTCTCTATCCATCCAGGCCACCATCAGCACCCGCCCGGTGGCCGCATCCTGCGCGATGGCCGGCACCAGGCCGTCTTCGGACCAGTTCACCTTATTCAGCCACGCTTCAGTCATAGCCGCACCTCCGACACGTTACTGATATAACTACTAGTGTTTAATTGCATAACTACATGACAGTATCTGTAGGTCGGGTTAGGCGCGGTTTTTTGCGCCGTAACCCGACGTTTGCGCCAAATCACGTCGGGT
>JANLIB010000271.1 GCA_024653675.1 Gallionella sp.
ATGTCGCTCACGGGTATATTCAAAAGCGCTGCGCAACAATGCGATGTGATCGGTTAGTAAGGATTGCGAGCGGTCGGCAAGATTCACCGTGAAGAAATAACTGGCTCCGGCAATACGGCTGCGGCGGTAGTTGGTCAAGTGGGCATGATAGCGATGGGTATCGCTGCGCTCAACCCATCCTACGGTTGAGCTTTAACAGCAAGCTGCGCACCGGCGTAGGTATCGCCGCCCGTAACGCCTCTTCCACATCCAGCCACACACTGCCGGGTTGCGCAGCACGCACAGGTTTGCGCGAGAGCTGAATCTTCAGCGGCGTGATGTGCAGCCTGAAGTGAGTGAAGGCGTGGCTGAATGCCTCCAGCCTTTCTCCCTGACTCGCGTTCATTTCGTTTTGTACGAACCAATCCCTGGCCGCTTCCTCATCGTCGAATTGCGGCGGGCACCACAGCCCGCCCCAGATGCCGCTGCCGGGACGTTTCTCCAGCAGGATGTCGTTGCCGTGCATCATCAATATGAACGTGGCATGCTTTCCCGGCACGGTTCTGTGCGGGCGCGGGGTGGGCAGCTCATTCACTCTCCCGCTTTGCAAGGCAACGCAATCACTGCGCACCGGACACTCGCCGCACTTCGGCTTGCTGCGCGTGCACAGCGTCGCGCCCATATCCATCAGTGCTTGCGTGTAGGTGGCGATGTCGTTATCAGAACCGCCCCTCTCCCTAACCCTCTCCCCTGTGGGGCGAGGGGATTGTGGGAGTAACGCTTCGGCCTGTCGCCAGAGCTGGGCTTCCACCGCTTTCTGGCTGGGTGATCCGCTGATACCGCAATAGCGCGCCAGCACGCGCTTGACGTTGCCATCCAGTATCGCGTGGCGTTCGTGGTAGGCCAGCGCGCAGATCGCGGCGGCGGTGGAACGGCCGATGCCGGGCAATTCGAGGATCTGCTCGAACTGGCGCGGAAATTTACCCTGATGTTTTTCCGCGATTATCCGTGCGGCGCGGTGCAGGTTGCGGCCGCGTGCGTAGTAGCCGAGGCCGCTCCATTGCGCGAGGACTTGTTCCTCGCCAGCTGCCGCGAGCGCGGAGACGGTCGGAAATAAAGCGATAAAGCGCTGGTAATACGGGATGACGGTGGCGACCTGCGTCTGTTGCAGCATGATCTCGGACAGCCACACGCGGTAGGCATCCAAGCCCAGCCACGGTAGGTCGTGGCGGCCGTGCGTGCGTTGCCAGGCGATCAGGCGGGAAGAGAAGCTATGCATTTAACGCAGGAGCGGGCCATGCGGGTGCATGGACAAAAGTTTTTCGTACCTGCGACCAAAAGGTTCGCGGGCATGGCCCGCTCCTACAATCACTTGAACAGACCTTTCAATTTGCTCTTGAGCTTATCCTGTGCCTTGGCTTTAATATCTTCCTTGGCTGCATCGACCTTGGCATCCACCTTCTGCTTGGCGACGTCCGCCAGCATCGCTCCGAAATCCACTTTGTATTTGAGGCCGGTGAACGGCCCGCTCAGTTGCACCGGGACCAGCAGGCTGCCTCCGCCCTGGTTTTTTTGCAGCGTAGCCTTGGTGGTGTAATTGATGCTGTCGTTGCCGATGTCGATGTCGCCATTGCCGGCAATGTGCAGCATAGGCGCTTTCACCGAAAGGTCGTCGTTATGCGCCACGCCGTTGGTCACCTTGAAGCTGGCTTTGAATTCGCTGAACTCCGTCTTCTCGTCTTTGTTCACTCCCAGGGTCTGCGCTCCACTGCTCTTGCCCAGCGACTGCACGCCCTGCACCAGCTTGGGCAGATTGATGCCCTTGATCGCGCCGTCCGCCAGATTCAGCGACAGGCTTCCGTTCGCGGCCTTTTTCATCGCGCTGATGGTGTTGCCCTGCATGGTGAGATCGACGGCAACGTTGCCCTTGCCCTCCAGCATATCCAGTTCCAGCGCATCCTTGAGCAAGGTGGCAATATTGATGCCGCTCAGATTCTGCTTGATGGCAATAACGGGCGTGGCTTGCGCGTTCACGCTCAGGCTGCCGTTGATGCTGCCCTGATACAGATTGGCGGACAGCGGATTGAGATTCACCAGCCCGTTATGCGCCTTGACATCCAGGCGCACCTGGCTGGATTTGACGTTCGCCACCTTGAGCGCACCGATGCGCAGGCTGCCGTCCAGGTTGAGCGTGCGCAGCGCAGACAGGTCCAGCGGCTGCTCAGGCTCCTTTGCTTTCGGCGCGGCGGCAGCGGCAGGCGGTTTCGGCAGATACAGATCGGCATCGAACTGATCCACGTCCACATCGAAATTGATCGCCGGATTGGCAAAACCTTTCACGCCGACTTTAGCCTTGACCTTGCTTTGCAGCAGCCCGCCGGCGAGGTTCGCCTGCACGCTTTCCTTTATCGCGTCGACTTGCACACTACCCTTCATTTCGCTGCTTACCGATTTGTTCGGCAGCTTGTCGCCGGTGGCTTTTACCGCAATGACGAGATTGCCCAGATTGATTTGCTGCGCCTGTATGCTGCCGGACACCGGCGAGCTGAATTTCACCTTGAAGGTTTGCTCGGGCTGCTTCACATCCAGGTCCAGCGCCAGCGCGCTGACCTTGAAGGACTTTTCGTTGCCTTCCACACCGGGCAGCGACATGCTGGCGACGATATTGCCGAAAGCGCCGTCCAATTTGGCATTCAGCGTCAACCTGTCGCCGGAGAAAATATTTTTGGCAAAACCAAGTTGCGGCGCGTCCAGCACAGCCTCAAAGCTGTCTTTGCCTTTCTTGCCGGTTGCCTGCAAGGAAAATTTCCGTGCGCCAAATTCTTTGGTGGTCAGATTGGCGTTTGCGTCGCCGCCAGCCTTGATTTTCAAATCGCTGATGTCGAGAGCCGATCCGCTGGCCTGCAAATCCAGTCCATGCAACTGGACGCTTTGTTTCTCCGGGTCAAGAGTCAATGAGGTCTTGAGTTGCGCGGCAATGTCCAGCCTGGGCTGGGGCAGCTTAATTTTCAAATCCAGGTTCAGCGCGCCGGCCTTTAAGGATTTCAGGCTGCCCTCAAGACTGGGCACCGACAGGACTGCCGCGATATTGCCGGAAGCGCCATCCAGCCTGGCATTCAGCGTCAGTTTGTCGCCGGAAAGTTTGTCTTTGGCAAGGCTCAAGGCCGGCGCATTCAGCGCGACATCAAAATTATCCTTGGCCTTCACACCCGTCGCGTTCAGCGTAAATTTCTGCGCGGAGAATTCCTCTGCAGCCAGATTGGCGCTCGCATCGCCGCCGGCTTTTGCCTTCAGGTTGCTGATGTCGAGAACCGCGCCGCTGACCAGCAAATCCATGCCCTGCAACTGATACTTTTGCCTGTCCAGGTCAAAGGTCAGGGTGGCCTTCAATTGGGTGGCGATGTCCAGTTTGGGCTGATTGGCCTGCACGCCCGCCGACAGTTCGATTTTGCCCGGCACGCCGATAGCGATGCGTCCGGTCTTGAGATTCAAATCCTTGATGGCATATTGCGCGCCGGTTCCTTCGTCGCGATAGCTGAGATTGGTTTTTTCCACGGACACCGAAGCAATGTCGAATTTGACCGGCGGGCCGGCGGCATTCTTCTGCTCCGGCTGCTTCTGTTCGTCCTTGCCCAGCAGGTCGTCAATGTTGGCCGTGCCATCCTTGCGCTTGACCAGCGTGGCTTTCAGCCCGCTCACCGCCACCTCGTCCACCACTATCTGCTTGCCCAGCAATGGCAGCAGCGCGACCGAGACGCGCGCGGATTCTACCGCCGCGAATTCCTTGTCGTTCCCGAACTCGGACAGCGATACCTTGCTCAGGCTCACCCCTATGCTGGGGTAGAACGTCAGTTTGATGTCGCCGTCCAGGCGCAGATTGCGCTGCTTGCTGTCTTTCACCGCCTTGATGATCTGAGGTTTGTAATCGTTGGGATTGAAAGTCAGCGCCACGTAAGCGACACCCGCAGCGGCAATGCCGGCCACCACAGCCGTGCCCAGCAAACCGTATTTAAGGATTTTGTTCATGCACGCCCCGGCAATAAAGACAGGTGCAGATTATAACGGAACGCATGAGGGCGTGATGCCTCGCAGTTTCGGAGGCGCGGCTGGAAAAAGAAAAGCTGCAAGCCGCGAAGAACCTGGAATTCGAAAAAGCTACCGAACTGCGCGGCCAGTTGAAGAAACTGCGCGAGAGCGTGCCGATCTCGCCGTTATAAATAATCCCCTCCCCCTTGCAGGGGGAGGGCTGGGGTGGGGGTAGAATACCCGAAAGTATTTACCTTGCGGGCACCTCTATTAATCCAAACTCCGTCGCGATACGGCGTTGCTCAAGAAATTTTAACGCTTACATATCAAACATATGCGGCGCGCTAAAATTTCTTT
>JANLIB010000288.1 GCA_024653675.1 Gallionella sp.
CCGGAATCCAGCAGAAACAAATATCGGCGCGCCTTGCGCGCCACTGGATACCGGCCTTCGCCGGTATGACGGTGATACTATTTGCTGGCCGGATCAATAGCACAACGAGAAGGCAGCTTCTGAGAAAACGCCGGATAAGCCTTCCGTCCGTGGCGAGCCTGACAGGCAATTAACTGTATTGAACAATCAAGACTTAACGTGCTACGATGTCCTCATGAAAAAAGCACTTGCCAATGCCGACGAGAATAGAGCGCAACCCGCGAAGGGATGTGCTCGTCTTGCAAAAGTTGCAGCGGCGAAACCTTCACACAACAAGTCAGCCCGCCAAGCCGCATTCGGCAAATCATCCGGACACATGTCAGTTGCAAAAGCAGTAGCACGTGCCAAGCTTATTGCAGAGGTTGATCCCGGCGAATTCCGCATCGTACACATGCCGGGCTAAACCGTGGCCGCTGGTTACGATTGGTTCCAGCCAGGCGATCTCTCAGAATTTTTCCACGCACTTCAGAAAGCATCACGGCCAGCCATCCTGGTTGGAGGACAGTCCCTGACCTTCTGGGTTGATTATTTTAAAATCCCGGTGCCAAAAAGCGATACGCCGTATCTTACCCAGGACGCGGATGTACTCGCAACAAAGCACGATGCCCGCATCTTCGCGACTGAATTGCACGGGACACTCAACATCCCAAAGCCGGGCGACCACACGCCCAATACTGCCATCGTCACTTACAAAGCACCGGATGGACGCACGCTGTTTGTCGACTTCATGGGAACGTTGATCGGGCTGACAAACGAAGAAATCAGAAAGACCGCTGTCGAATTCGAACATCCATCATATGGATTGATACGCGTCCTTCACCCGACCCTTGTGCTCAAAAGCCGCATCGTCAACCTTTATCGGCTTCAATCCAAACGCGATACCAATGGCATCGAACAAGCGCGTCTGGCCGTGCCGGTAGCGAAAACATTTATCGATAACTACGTCTCACTGGGATTCGCCGGCAAGAATCCTGACCGCTATCTGATTGATCGGGTCATGTGGCTCGGCAAACTGGCTCTCTCAGATGCCGGGCTGTATGTGTACATACAATGGGGAATAGATGTCATGGCCGCCGCACCATGCAATCTCATCGCAAATAAAAAATTCCACACCGAACATTGGCCGCGCCTCAATGCCCGCATTCTTGCCAAACGGAATCGCAGACTGGGAAAGAAGTGACAATGGATGAACTCGCTAGTGTAGTGTTGCACGCTGTCTGGAAGTTATGCCATCGGCCAGCGCTGCATTGTAGGTCGGGTTTCAACCCGACATGTCGGGCTAAAGCCCGACCTACAAGGGTTTGTATATAAGTACCGTCAAGAATACAGCACTACACTAGTTGCATGTTTTAACTTGAGCCTGTCACCATAAATTCCGTGGCCGGGCACGGCATCCTGATCCGCAGCCCGTCGATGCGCGGGGTTGCCGAAGAGGCGCCGGGAGCTTATAAAGATGTCATCGCGGTTGTGGATGCTGCCGATCACGCCGGGCTGGCGCGCAAGGTGGCGCGGGTGAGGCCGCTGATCTGCATCAAGGGATAAGATGTTTTGCACACTCCGATAGGCAAGCTTGCCGCAAGACCATTAAAAGACTATATTCAGTCTTGGTTATTTCAAGGAGCAATCATGCGTACAGCAAACATCAAACCCATCAGCTACCTCAAGGCCAATGCCGCAGAGGTGCTCCAGAAGCTGTCCGAAAACCGCGAACCCTTCCTGATCACACAGAACGGCGAAGCAAGGGCCGTCATGCAAGATATCGCCACCTATGAGAACACACAGGAAACTCTGGCGCTCTTGAAGATACTGGCGCTGGGCAACCAGGAAATCGCAGAAGGCAAGACCACACCCCTCGCAACGGCCGCCCGCCGTCTGCGTGCCAAAAAAATTACGGGAAAGTGACACCGGTAAATGGGCTACAAAGTATTGCTCACGCATAGTGTCGAGCGCGATCTTGAAGCGATCTATGCCTACAATGCCGAAAACGACACACAGGCCAACGCAAATTACGTGCTGGGCAAACTGCTGGAAGCGGCAGAGTCATTGGCGGCCTACCCTGAGCGTGGCTCCTATCCCAAAGAACTGCTCGCCCTCGGCATCCGCGAATATCGTCAGGCGCATTTCAAACCCTACCGGCTCATCTATCGGGTCAGTGGCAAGCAAGTGATCATCTACATCATTGCAGATGGGCGGCGCGACATGCAGACACTGCTGATGCGCAGAATGCTTGGTATATAGCATTGGGGATCGTGCCGGAGCAACTGGCGGTTTGAGGTTGGTTGGTGTTGGCAGCTAGAATTATTGCGAACCCGGCACCTTTAACGATCGTCCCCACCCTGGTACTGCCGACTGAGTCGGTCGATGGCAGACAGCCGCCCGGCCATCGCGGTGTCGATCACGGCATTGGCCATCATCGCAAGCTGCGCGACCAGCACCGGCCAGGCCAGATGGATGAGTTGCGAGGTGGAGGAAGTGGGGGCGATCCATATCAGTATTTTACGGGAATGCTGAATTGGATTTTGTTCGTGGACTCAAACTGCCTCAACGATGCTCACGAAGAAGTGCGGGGAATAGCAGAAGAGGCGATGGAAGAACTGGAGAGGAAAAAGCGAAAGCGTGATGCGATGCCGCGCTTTTTTACTAATGCTTTCGATCTGTTGTTAGTGATCCAAACATTTCACGAATGCTTGCTTCGTTGGCGCGATTTTCGTAATAGTCCTCTTTCCATTGGTCTTGCATATGGTCTGCGTATGCGGCCTCGTGGTCTTCGAATTCCGCTTTTGCCTCTAGCGTCCTTTCTATCTCGTGACTTGTATCAATATGGAGGACGCTCTGGAATTCCTGTAGGTCGTCAAGCAGACCATCAAACTGAGACGAAGATCGGCATTCTCGCAACTCTTCTCGGAAATACTCCTGTCGATACTCTTCAAGTCCGTTTTGTAAGGCCGCCAATACATAGCTTTCTTCTATTTCATCACTGGGCAACGCCGAAATAAGCTCTCTCAAATCGCTAGACGAACAACCTTTTTCCACCTCAGCAATTATTGCATCGCGACAACCTATTAAAATATTTGGGATAGTGTCGAGAGCGCCCCAGCGAATTCTGTTAAATGATATCAAAATTTCGATTCCATCGCTTATATTGACTGATTCTGTTTGCCACTCTTCATTCAATCTGGAAAATAGTTTTTCAATGTGTTGCAAAAGAATTGGGTGTTGGAAGTGATCAGCAAGTTCTATTAGAACGGCAAGTCGTCTTTCAAACGTTGTTCCAACATAGGTGACAGATACTTTATTCACTGAAACTTTTCGTGGATCATACAGCCGAGGTTCGATGCTTGCTGAGATCAGCTCAACGTTCTGTGATAAGGCCGACATAACACTTTGACCTTGTGCCGAATTGGCAAATGACCAGACACGTTCGATTTGGTCGAATCTGGCTGAGCCGCAAATCAAATCAATGGCGTTATCGGTTGTATCGCGAATCACCGAATTGAGTAGATCAAGAACTGACGGATCGAGAACTTCAATCACATTCGTCGAGGTGAGTTTGATGAATGCACCAGTAAGCTCACGAAATGCAACCTTAAAATCATCGGGGCGCCGCTGAAAACCATATCTTTCGACACGAACCGCATGTAATGCAGAAAAGGCCTTTTCTAATATAGACACGCTAGTTCTACCGTTTAGGGTAAACAAGGCCAGCAATAAGGTTCTACCTGCGTCACTAATTTCGTTTTCATAGGCATGCCGCCAGATTTCTGATGAGTCTTCTAATAGGCGGAGAACAAAATTCCTGTAGTCGGCGACAGCTACGTTTCTCAACCGACGATATGTTGAAAGCCATTCGATCAGTCTTGGGTTGTACTTGTAATGCTTGATGATCTGAAAATAGAACTCTTCCCTCAGAAGCTCATCTTGGTATTCCGCCGGTAACTCACTAAAGTAAAGGTGGTTATAAAGGATTTCAGCTCGTTGACCGAATGTGTAATCAGATATATGCAAAATTAGTTTGTGGTCACCGATGTCTGAGTGCCGCATACGCTCCGATTTTTCAAGCGATTGACTTAAGATATGTTCGCGGGTGGTCAGAACCAATCGGGCATTGGGTGATGAACGTACCATGGCGATAAAATCAACGAGCACACGATCCTCATTGTGGTTAAGAGTTAAGCCACGATCACCAAGGAAAGTCGTCCCCAAGAAGTCGTCGTAATAGAAAATCTGCGGTTCGCCCTCTTGAAAAAGGGCTTGTCCTTCTTGGATATCTCGTTGTATGACGACAGCTTGGTAACCCTTTTCAAGGTGCTCATAAAGCAACAAATTGGCAAGAGTTGTTTTTCCGACGCCAGGTGTACCGGCGATAATTACAATTCGATCACGGTTTAGTATTTCGAGTGCACTTGGAAAAGCATCGGTCTGAACGTAGCGAGGGATTTCCTTATAGACTGCCCGAACCTTGAATTCGCTTTGTGTAATAACCGAGTTGTGCATGACCCGGTCTAGGACGGCTCGACTCGCCAACCACAGCTTGTAGTGACTTCCCTCGACCGCTGGGTGTTGGCCAAGCCGGTTGTTGAGATCATCTTGGCCTAAAATGTCGCTAGTCGTCAGCACATCTGCACCAATGATCTTGACGATCGCATCCTTGTTCGTTGGTGAGAGTGGTACGGAGGTCACGAGAACATAGCGCTGTGGCTTAAGCTTATGAACCTTGGCAGCTTCCTCTTTTAGGTCGCGAAGCAAGCCTGCCAATCCTGTCCGGACATAGTGTTTACATTGGACGACAATGCGCGACCCCGCCTTGGCATAGCGAAAATCGATCCCGCCATCTTTGCCGGTTTTGAAGCTTTCTAGAATTAGGCCCCAGTCGGCTTGGAGCAAGTCTCTCGCCATATTCTCGAAGTCATGCGGAGATAGCTGGTGAAAGTCATAATCGGCCATTTGCTATTCCCAGTTTAAATGAGGCTAGGTGATACGAGCCGAAGTTGATTTTTTTCATCTACTTTTATCACTTAAAATTCGTCCCCGGTACTCTTTGCTTTTTATTCGTATTTTGCTTCACACACTAAATCCAGCTTAGGGCTGACTGAAGCTCGGCTGCATCTGTGGCGTGATGCAAGTTATTGCTTGCAGTCATTGTGCTCAAAAACGAAATTCGTGCAGGATCATTCTTTTGAATTCCAAGATGTGCCTCAATAGCGCCTTTCCCCCATATCCAAATCTCATGGGGCAGCATTTTTGCTTGCAAGTTTTGAACTGCTAGATACATATTTCCTGCCATAGCTACGAAGGCTTCCTCCGCACTCAAAGCGCCACCCTTCATAGGTAAACCTGACGCATCAAGTACAAAACCCACAATCGCCGCATTACCAGCAAACCATGTCATGCAAGCTGCAATATCAGGGTCGTTTTGAACTATCAAACCATCTGAGGCGGCATGTCTGAAAACAAAATCCAAATCAACTATAGCCTTTGGTGCAAACCCCACTGCCCGGAGCACTTTCATCAATGGGGAAATCGAGGAACTGCCTGTTGCCGACACCATACATACTTTGTCTCTGCCTAAGCTGGTGCCACGCACTACTCGATACATGTCTGGCAGAAGCATTTCCTCTGTTTTGCCCTCAACAAGAACAACTCTTTCCGAAAAAAGAAGGAATGTTGAATTCTGGAGCGAAAAGATCACGCTGGCCTGATGAGGATGCGCTGTAAAAAGCGTAGCCGCAGAAGCGAGTTTCTGTCGGATAGCAGTCTCTCCAGTTGCAGTTTTATATACGACTGACGTGTTCAGCGCTTCTTCCTTAGCGGCAAATAGGGGCGAATGGGTTGAGAAAATCACTTGGAAATTCGCCCTCGATAACACCTGAAGGGATTCCTTAAGAATTTCTACCGCTTGTGGATGAAGATAAAGTTCCGGCTCATCAATTAACAGTATCACTGTACCCGCTGCAGGTTGACCTTGTGACGCTTGCTGTGCAAGAAGTTGGATCATCGCCATCTGAACCGTACGCTGTGCACCATGGCCATATGACGCAAAAGGACGCTGCGTTCCTGCTGCATCTGATAAATCAAGCGTAGCCCCCTTAACCAATTCATCTAGTTCAGGTGTCTCAATCTTTAGATGAACAGAAAGTCCTGGGAAAAAAGCGCCGAGTGCTGTTGTTGCTTGCGTTTCAAGGGAAGCTAACTGGTCGATCCGATTGGGGCCATTTAAAAGATCGCCAACATTTTGAAGTGCTTGCTGCACTGTGGTAACTGCCGCCGCGTTATGCGTCCTAATCTGTTCAAGAGTGTACTTAAGAAGTAAGCCAATTGTATTTCTTGTCCCGAACTTGCCCACGTCGTCAGCAGCATCATCCATTGCTTCAATATATATGGGCTCTGGGAATAGTACGCCGATGGCATTGTCTATACCCGTTGGATTGGAAGCCCAAGAGCCCGTGGTAGGATTAAACACATCTAGCTTAATGTCTTTAGCCGAGCAATTTGGCTGGTCTTGTCTTCTGCGAATTATTAGTTTGTCATTGTCAATGAAAGGTAAAACTTGTGCTTGTTGATTTGTTGGAAGCAATGGTAGCGCAGCAGTAATGCCCGAAATCACCCCCTCAACCATTATAGGATCGGCAGGGGCATGAAAATGATGCTTTGTTAGCACGGACTTTTTTAACAGCCAATTTATCGCTCTAAGGATATTTGATTTCCCTGAGTTGTTATAACCAACTATCGGATTAAAATCTGAAAGGGCTATTGATACCGATAGGCACGAGCAAAAATTGTTAATGTTGACGCTATCAAGTCTCATGAAAGATTCCTTTGTTGTAGGTCAGGAAAAGGTAAATAATTAAAAGTAATTAAAGGGACCTAGCTCTAACATAATAAGCATTAAGCGATAGATTCATTGGGCAATTTACCAATCTAACTATATCTCCTCGTTTGGAAGTTCCAAATGTTCGATATTATTCAATAGCGGTAGCGCATTTTGAGCGATGGCTTGTAGTTCGCCCACAAAACTAGCCATTGTCTCGGTAACACGATTGATTTGCATTTCACGTGCAGCCCATTGCTTTTGCAGAGCTCGTTTTTCCGCATCTAACTGGGTTTTCATTGCAACAAAAGAATCAACAACAGTTCGTATTTTTCGTGAAAAGTTTTCACTGGTCATGTAGGTATAAAGCAGCTCCATTTTTTCTTCTTTGCCCGTATTGATCATCGCTACACGATGGGTTTCAAGTAGCAAAGTACGAAGTGCTTCAGCAACCGGGCGAATCATCTGTGGACTGACAACCCATACTCCATCACGTTGGAAGAAAGGATCATTGACTCCCTTTGGTAACGCTGAAGTAACTAATACCGCTATGCGAGCATCAGCACCTTGCTGGTCATCCTTTAGTTTTTTCAGCCACGACTCAGACCAGTTTTCAGCTCGTTTTGCCTCCCAGATGATACGGCCACACACTTGCCCGCTTGGCGTGCAAACCGTCTGTAGCACATCAGCGCCACGTACCCCTTTTTTTACCTCCTCAATACGGTCATGACGAAATGAATCAATGAGCGTGTGTTCAATTTCAAGCTCAAGCACTTCACCCTGCAGTTGCTGCGAGCCTTGCTCCAACTTGCGCCGCAAGTCCTCATTTGCTTTCTGTGCATCTTCTATTTTTTTCTTATATTCTGCTTCCATCATGACAAAGCGATTGCTTTCCTTAAGACTGATTTCAGACGTCAGTTTCTGCCGCTCAGCATCAATTTGACGTTGCATGTCTAATTTGAGATTGTCCTGCGCCTCTTCAAGAGCCTTTCTCTGCTTACGCAAATCTAGCTCTTGCTCCCTGAACGCCTTAAGTTTCTCCTCTTTATCAGCCAACTCATCAGCTAATGATTTTTTCTCCTGCTCAAACTCCTCTAAAGCTTTTGCCTTCGCATCTGCTTGCACTTTAGCGATTTGCTTTTTTGCTTCTTCCGCAGCTTTATTTTGCTCAGCAATCTGTTCGTGGAGTTTGGCGATCTGCCCTGAAAATTGATTGGTAGCCTTGCGCTCTGCTTCCTTTTCAATTTGAGCTTCAAGCTCTTTCCGCTGGTCTGCAAACGCTTTATCAAACTCAGCCTCATAACGCTCAATGGTCTGGCGCGTGATGCCCTGATCAAGTGGAAAATGATGATCGCACTTAGGACAGACGATGGTTTCGTTTGAAGTAATGATTATTCTTTGCGTCATATTTACCTCCTTACTATTTGCAAACACCATCATGGTTTTTACACAAGAGTACATATCCCAGCCTCTAATTAAAGGGGGTGAGTTCGAATCATTCTTCTGTTGTTTTACTATACCTTATCCTGCCTGTTGCTGGCCAAACATCATCTTTAAGCGGGGTTCACCATATCGTAGGCAAGTTTTAAAATCAGTATGATCAGCAGGCATAGAAATAATCTGCGGATGAAAGCTGTGCCACGTTTCATTGCAACCCAGGTTCCGGTATAGGTGCTCATCCGTGCCGAAGTAGCACAGCGTAAGCCAGGGTAGATTTCAAGTAGACCGCAACCCCAGGTCGCCGCATCCCCCCGTGAATTCTGGTAGTCTTTCACCATGCCAATCTGGTGAGGAGGTGAACCATGGATACATCGAATCGGAATGACTCCAGACCTCAATCCGGCGACGCGCTGCTGATCGTCGATGTGCAGAACGATTTCCTGCCCGGCGGCAGTCTGGCGGTGCCGCGCGGCGATGCGGTGGTGCCGGTGCTGAACCGGTATCTGGAAATCTTTGCAGAGCAAGACCTGCCGGTGTATGCGACGCGCGACTGGCATCCGCCTCTGCACTGTTCGTTCCGCGCGCAGGGTGGGCCGTGGCCGCCGCACTGCGTTGCAAAAACAAACGGGGCAGCTTTCGCTGCGGCGCTGCAATTGCCGCCTGCTGCCGTGATCATTTCCAAGGCGGCCACGCCGGAACAGGATGCCTACTCTGGTTTTCAGGGCACCGACCTGGATAGCCGGTTGCATGCTGCCGGCATCCACCGGCTGTATATCGGCGGGCTCGCCACCGACTACTGCGTGCTCAACACCGTGCGCGATGCGCTGCGGCTTGGCTACCGGGTATTGCTGCTGGGCGATGCGATCCGAGCGGTGGATGCCCAGCCCGGTGACGGACTGCGCGCCGAAGAAGAAATGACGGGTCTCGGCGCGCAGCACATCACCGTGGAAGGGATTGCCGGATGACCCCCCGGTTGAACTCCCATGGGGACATTGCGGGCAGCGCGCTGCTCACCGATCTCTACCAACTCACGATGCTGCAGGGCTATCACGATGCCGGCATGGAGGATGTCGCGGTGTTCGAATTCTTCGTGCGCAAGCTGCGTCCCGGACGCGGCTTTTTGATGGCGGCGGGCCTCGAACAGGCGCTGCAATTTCTGGAAGGCGTGCACTTCTCGTCGGAAGAGCTGGCATGGCTGGCGACCACCGGCCGTTTCAACAACGGGTTTCTGGCCAGGCTCGAAGCGCTGCGCTTCACCGGCGACGTGCACGCGATGCCGGAAGGCACGATATTCTTTCCGAACGAGCCTATCCTGCGCGTGACCGCGCCGATCGCGCAGGCGCAACTGGTGGAAACGCGGCTGATCAACCTGCTGCATTTCCAGACGCTGATCGCTTCCAAGGCGGCACGCATCGTGCTGGTGGCGCCAAACAAGCTGCTGGTGGATTTCGGGCTGCGCCGCGCGCATGGCGCGGAAGCCGGGTTGCTGGCGGCGCGCGCCAGCTATATCGCCGGCTTCACCGGCACCGCGACGGTGCAGGCGGGCATGCAGTTCGGCATGCCGCTGTTCGGCACGATGGCGCATTCCTTCGTGCAGGCTCACGACGGCGAGATGCTGGCCTTCGAGCATTTCGCCCATGCCCAGCCGGACAACGTGGTGCTGCTGATCGACAC
>JANLIB010000007.1 GCA_024653675.1 Gallionella sp.
GTGGAAAAAGCGTAGCGTTTCCACCAATGGATTGCCTCGGCGGATTGGTGGATACGCGCTGCGCGCTTTATCCACCCTACGTATTTTGGTTCCGGCTTGCCCGGCTTAGGATATTTTGCGAGCTTCCACCTTGCGGCGAAATGATTGCTTACCCATTTCGTGCTTTTCGTGTATTTCGTGGATCAACTGCTTATTCCGGGTTTAAGAGGGAAAGAACAACATCCCAGGCTGAAACATGGGTTGTTGTGAAAACTTCGATACTGGGTAAAACCAAAAAGGGCGGAGAAACATACCGCCCCTTGCGAGGCAATATTACGCGCCCAAAATACCCTTGGCTGCCGGCTTCTTGGCTGCAGCTTTTTTCTTTGCTGCCGGTTTTTTCTTTGCTGCCGGTTTCTTTTTGGCTACTGCTTTCTTGGCTGCCGGCTTCTTTTTGGCTACGGCTTTCTTGGCTGCCGGTTTCTTCTTGGCTACGGCCTTTTTGGCTGCCGGCTTTTTAGCTGCGACCTTCTTCTTTGCTGCCGGCTTCTTTTTGGCTACGGCTTTCTTTGCTGCCGGCTTTTTCGCTGCGGGTTTTTTCGTTTTGGATGTTGCCATTTTAATTCTCCATAAAATTTAAGAATAATTACCACGACTCATTGCACACCCAAACGCCCTGTTTTTTGCGAAAGACGCTTGCGGCACCGGTACTGTATCCACGTTTAAAAAAACGTGCAACAAATTTCGTAAAAATATTTTGCGGAAATTGCAACACTCAAGGAATCGGTTCTTCCCCGGCATACAGATCCTGAATCACCTCCCGTTTGCGGATCAGATGAACGGCACTGCCATCCACCATCACCTCGGCGGCGCGTGGACGGGTGTTGTAATTTGAGCTCATGCTCATCCCGTAAGCGCCGGCTGAAAGCACAGCCAGCAAGGATTGCGGCGCGATCGGCAGGTCGCGGGCATGGCCGATAAAGTCGCCCGTTTCGCAGACAGGTCCGACCACTTCAAAGATTGAAGAAGGCCTTTCTCGTTCGTCTCCTCTCCCGCTTGCGGGAGAGGATTGAGGAGAGAGGGCTCCAATTAAAGAATGCCTTTCTCGATTGCTCTTTCTCCCGCTTGCGGGGGAAAGTTGGATAGGGGGTAGAGCGGGAGAGGATTGAGGGGAGGGACGTTCCATCGGGAGAGGATTGGCCTGTCCTGAGCTTGTCGAAGGAGGGTGAGGGGTGACCTCTGGTTCCCGTTTTACCGGCAAAATCCGGTGGTAGGCATCGTACAGGGCCGGACGCATCAGGTCGTTCATCGCGGCATCCACGATGGCGAAATTCTTCTCCTCCCCGTGCTTGAGATATTCCACACGGGTCAGCAACACCCCTGCATTGCCCGCCAGCGCGCGGCCAGGCTCGAGAATCAACTTCTCGCTGCGTCCGCGCAACACAGCCAGCAGCGCTCCGGCGTAATCGGCAATTGCCGGCGGGGTTTCATCGTTATAGCGAATGCCCAGTCCGCCGCCCAGGTCCAGATGCTCCAGATGGATGCCTGCCCCGGCCAGTTCGTCCGCCAGCGCCACTATCTTTTCCGCTGCGGCAACAAAGGGACCGGTTTCGGTCAGCTGCGAACCGATGTGGCAATCCATGCCTGTGATACGCAGATGCGGCATGGCATGGGCCTTGCGGTAAAGCGCAACAGCCTCACTATAGGCCACCCCGAACTTGTTCTGCTTCAATCCGGTGGAAATATAAGGATGCGTCTTTGCATCCACATCCGGGTTCACGCGCAAGCTGACCGGAGCGACCTTGCCCATTTCTCCGGCGATCATGTTCAGCCGCTCCAGCTCGGCCTCCGATTCCACGTTGAAACACAGGATGCCCGCGCCCAGCGCCATGCGCATTTCCGCGACGGTCTTGCCCACGCCGGAAAACACCACCTTTCCCGCCTCGCCGCCCGCCGCCAGTACGCGCTGCAATTCCCCGCCGGACACGATATCGAAACCCGCGCCCAGGCGCGCAAATACGTTCAGCACCGCCAGATTGGAATTGGCTTTTACCGCATAGCAAATAAGATGTTCCCGCCCCTGCAACGCCGTAGTGAATTGGCGCAAGCCATCCGTCAATGCGGCACGCGAATATACATAGCAGGGCGTACCAAACCGGGCGGCGATGTCCGCCAGCGGCACCTGTTCGGCATAAAGTCCGCCATCCTGATAATGGAAATAATCGTTCATGGCTATTGTCCCTGCTGGGGTGATGGTGAGCCAGATGTCTGAACCTGGGGCGCAGGAAGCTTGAGAGGACCTTTGCGTCCGCAGCCTTGCAGCAGCAGAACCAGGGCTAGCGTGATACCCAGAAAAATATTAACTCGCATGATTGCATCCGCAAAAATTATCCAGCGGGATTATAGGGCAGAAACCCAAAGAGAGAGGACAGGCTTTTGTGTGCCGCTGCGCGGCATATCAAGTTCGCGGCGCAGCCGCGACAACATTTCTGTCCTCTGTCCTCTGTCCTCTGTCCTCTGTCATCTGTCATCTGATGTCAATCACCCTGAGCTCCCGGCGTAACACGACATAATCCGGGCACGCGCTTTCCACCAGTTCCCAGAACGCTGCCGAATGATTAAGCTCGCGCAGATGCGCCAGTTCATGCGCCACCACATAGTCAATCAGGCGCTGCGGAAGCTTGATGAGCTGGACATTCAGATGCACCGTGCCGCTGGCCGTGCAGCAACCCCACTGGGTTTTCGCCGATGAAAGTTTGACCGCGCGCGGCGCAGCCTTCAGCAAAGGCGCGTAATGCGCAATGCGTTGCGCGAATAACCGTTCGGCTTCGTCCCGATACCAGCGCAAAACCGCCTGCTCGATGAGATCCGCCCCGCTGTCATTGACAACAAAAACCCGCAATTCGCTGCCGCAAAGGTGAGCAGGCGCCGTGAAAAGGCCATGCACCACATGCAAGGTAAGCAGTTCACCCAGAAAATCAACCTTCTCGCCATCTGCCCAACGAATCTCCGCCGGTTTGCTTGCCTGCCAGCCATCCAGCTTTTTCACCACCCAATGTGCTTTGTCCTGCAACACGCTGCTAAGCCACTTCTCCGAAGCGCGCAACGGCACGCTCACGGTCAGACCGCGATCGTCGATGCGCAGACTGATGCTGCGGCGTTTATCGCTGCGCTTCAGGGTATAAGTGATGTGCTTGCCGGCCAGCAGTGCGGCGCGCTGTTCAACGGCAGGCGGGGCAACCAAATTGCGCAGGCGTCTCAACATTAACAATTTGTCATTCCGGCGCAGGCCGGAATCCAGCGGTTTTATCCAACATGCCATCAGGTTTTTCCCCCGCCGGAATGACACAACGAAGTTGCTGTGGAGGCTCACATGCGAAGCATGTTATGCCATAACTAAAACCGGGATTTTCATAATTTCCCATCAATGTGGCAGTTGTTGAATCTCACTCTCAATCCACGCCTCGACGCGCGCATTGATCTCTTCCGCCTTGAGCCCTTTGGTCTCGATCGGCACGCCGATGCTCATGGTGATCAGGCCGGGATGTTTGCTGAACGCATTGCGTCCCCATAGCCTCCCGGCGTTATGCGCCACCGGAATCACCGGCACACCGGAACTTTCAGCCAGCAGCGCGCCGCCGATCTTGTATTTGCCGCGCTGGCCAAACGGGATGCGCGTCCCTTCCGGAAAGATCACCACGCAAAAACCCTGCGCGAGCCTCTCCTTGCCCTGCCTCAATAATTGCCTCATCGCGCCTTTGCGATCACTGCGCTTGATGGCGATCGGGCTGGTGAGCGCCAATGCCCAGCCAAAAAACGGGATCCACAGCAGCTCGCGTTTCAACACCCACACCTGCGGCGGAAAGATTTTCTGCAATGCCAGGGTCTCCCATGCCGATTGATGCTTGCACAGCACGACGCACGGTTCTCTGGGCAGATTTTCGACGCCGCGCACTTCATGGCGTATGCCGCACACCAGGCGCAACAACGGCAGCATCAGCTTCGCCCATAGTGAAATGAAACGATAGCGCGTGAGCCTGCTGAAGGGGAAGGTCAGAAGCGCCAGCATTGAAAAGACCGGCGTGATGATGATTTGCAACAGCAGAAAAATCAGCGAGCGGAATACGAGCATATCAATTCAGGTTGTTGGTGCAGTTTATGAAGTTGAAAAATTTAATGCAGGCCGGGTTGCGCCCGGCATGGCGGGGCGTTTTGATAGGACAGACATGGCCCGCCCTACACCAGTTCTGCGGCCACCGCCGCCAAATCAGGAAATACCTGCGTGCCTGCCGGCAACCCGCCCGCCGCCTGGGTTTTCATGCCTTTGCCGGTTAACACCAGATAAAGCTTCGCTCCAAGCGAGGTGGCACTTTGCAGGTCGCGCAACGAATCGCCCACCACCGGCACACCTTTAAGGCTGCTCAGGTTGTAGCGCGCCGCGATCTCTTCCAGCATCCCGCTCCTGGGCTTGCGGCACTGGCAATGCGCATCCGCCGCATGAGGGCAAAAGAACACCGCGTCGATACGCGCTCCGGCCAGGGAACAGGCCTTGTGCATCTTGTCGTGTATCGCATTCAGCGCCGTCATGTCGAACAGCCCGCGCCCCACGCCAGACTGGTTGGTCGCCACCACCACGCGATAGCCGGCCTGATTCAGGCGTGCGATCGCTTCCAGGCTGCCGGGGATCGGTTTCCACTCCTCCGGTTTCTTGATGAACTGTTCGGAGTCGAAATTGATCACGCCGTCGCGGTCGAGGATGATGAGTTTCATGATTTCAGTTGGTAGACGTTAGTCGTTAGTCGTCAGTTTGGAGTGCGGCGACGTGTCGCCGCTGGTTATAAGCGCAGTCATGCCTGCGCACTCCATACTTCCTCTCATGCCGCCAGCCTGGAAATATCCGCGACGCGATTCATCGCCTGGTGCAACTGCGACAACAACGCCAGGCGATTGGCGCGCAACGCCGTGTCTTCGACATTCACCATCACCTTATCGAAGAACGCATCCACGGGTGCGCGCAATGCCGCCAAAGCCTGCAACGAACCCGTGTAGTCGCCCGCCTTGAACGCCGCGTCCGCCCTGGGCGCGATCTGGCTCAATGCCTGATGCAAGGTTTGCTCGGCGGACTCTTTCAACAGCTTGCTGTTTACCGCATCCACTGTCGTTATCCCTTCCTTCCTGAGAATATTGCCCACGCGCTTGTTGGCAGCGGCCAGCGCAATAGCTTCCGGCAATGCGGTGAAAGCGCGCACTGCGGCAAGGCGCTTGGGCACGTCGCCTAAACGCTGGGAGCGGAGGCTCACTACCGCGTCCACTTCTTGCGCCGAATATCCCTGCTCACGCAGATTACCCGCGAGGCGCTCATAGATAAAATCGGACAGCGCAGTAATTATCCTGGCATCTGCGAGGCGCACTGCATGGAATAACCAATCCAATTCAAGCGGAAGATCACGCTCAATCAGCATGCGGATCACCCCCAGCGCATGGCGGCGCAGCGCGAATGGGTCTTTGTCGCCGGTTGGGACTTCTCCGATACCAAACATATCGGCCAACGTCACCAGCTTGTCCGCCAGCGCCAGACTGACGCCTGCCATGTTGCGCGGCAACTCGTCGCCTGCGAAGCGCGGCTTGTAATGGTCTTCAATGGCAAAGGCAATCTCGTCGCTCAACCCATCGTGCTGCGCGTAGTAACGTCCCATGATGCCTTGCAGTTCGGGGAATTCACCTACCATGTCGGTGAGCAGATCGGCTTTGGCCAGCAAGGCGGCCTGGTCAGCCTGACGCGCCAGCTTATCGCCCCCCAACTTTGTAGCGATGCTACTGGCGACACCCTGCACCCGCTGTACGCGATCACCTTGTGTGCCGAGCTTGTTGTGATAGACCACCTTGGACAAACCGAGCACGCGTGAGTCCAGCGGCTGCTTGCGATCTTTATCGAAAAAGAATTTCGCATCGGCCAGACGCGGGCGCACCACGCGCTCATTGCCGCCGATCACCAGACTGGCATCTGCCGGACGGATGTTGGACACGATCAGGAATTTATTGGTGAGCTTGCCCTTGCTGTCCAGCAGCGGGAAATATTTCTGGTTCGCCTTCATCGTCAGGATCAGGCATTCCTGCGGCACTTCCAGAAATTCTTTTTCAAATGTCCCAACCAGCACATTGGGACGTTCGACCAGCGCGGTCACTTCGTCCAGCAGCGCATCATCTTCGATCGGCTTGAGATTTTCTTTGGCGGCGGCAGCGGCAAGCTGGCGCGCTATCTCGGCGCGGCGCGCGGCAAAGGCGGCGATCACCGCGCCTTCGTTTTCCATCTGCGCTTCGTAGCTGTCAGCATCCTTCAGCACTATCTTCGGCACACTGGCCTCGAAACGGTGACCTTGCGTTTCGCGTCCGGCGTTCATGCCGAGCACGCTGACCGGCACGATGTCAGCTCCATGCAGCGCGGCCAGGCCATGCGCAGGCCGCACGAATTGCACACTGTCCCAGCCGTTGGCGAGTTGATAGGTCATCACCTTGGGGATAGGCAGTTTGGCAAGCGCTTCATCAAGCGCCATCTGCAAACCTTGCGCCAGCGTCGCTCCCTTCATCATGCTGTCATAGAACAACGCCTCCGCTTTTCCATCCATCGCTCGCTTGAGTTGTGGCACGACCGACGCGTCGGCACCCATGCCGGCGAGTTTTTTGAGCAATGCCGGCGTAGCCAGGCCGTTCGCATCCAGCCCTACCGCGGACGGCATCAACTTTTGCGACACCGGGCGGTCGCCAGCTTTCGACAGCACATTCGGAATGAACACAGCCAAACGTCGCGGGCTCGCGAAAGCCTGTGTGCCGGTGATCTCTGCACCCGGCACCAGTTGCGCTTTCTCAAGCGAATTGAATATTGCGTCGGCAAATGCTTCACCGAGCTTTTTCAACGCTTTTGGAGGCAGTTCCTCGACGAACAATTCGACCAGCAGATTCTGGCTTGCCATGCTAGAACCTCGTCATTCCCGCGCAAGCGGGAATCCAGTTGATTGAATAATCCCCGCGTGGCGGGACAAAGCCGAGATTTTGTCCGCTACGCGGAACTTTTCTCTCGCTGGATTCCCGCTTGCGCGGGAATGACGGTAAAGGTTTATTCATCCTAATGCCGCCTTTTTTGCGGTTTGTGCCAGCACTTCATCCGCCCATTCTTTCGGCGCCATTGGAAAGCCCAGTCTTGCGCGGCTGTCGAAATAACTCTGCGCGACGCTGCGCGCAAGATTGCGGATGCGGCCGATGTAGGCCGCGCGTTCGGTCACCGAGATTGCGCCGCGCGCATCCAGCAGGTTGAAGGTATGCGCCGCTTTCAGCACCTGTTCGTAGGCGGGCAGCGCGAGCTGCTGTTCCATCAGATGCCTGGCCTGTTTCTCATGGCTGCCGAACGCGCCGAGCAGGAATTCCACATCGCTGTGCTCGAAGTTGTAGGCGGATTGTTCGACCTCGTTCTGGTGATACACGTCGCGGTAGCTGACGCCCTCGGTCCAGGTCAGGTCGAACACGTTCTCCACGCCTTGCAGATACATCGCCAGACGCTCCAGCCCGTAGGTGATCTCGCCGGTGATCGGCTTGCAGTCGATGCCGCCGACCTGCTGGAAATAGGTGAACTGGGTGACTTCCATGCCGTTCAGCCAGACTTCCCAGCCCAAACCCCACGCCCCCAGCGTCGGATTTTCCCAATCGTCCTCGACGAAGCGGACATCGTTCTTCTTCAGGTCGAAACCGAGTTCTTTCAGCGAGCCGAGGTACAGCTCAAGGATATCTGCAGGCGCGGGTTTCAGCACCACCTGGAACTGGTAGTAATGCTGCAAGCGGTTCGGGTTCTCGCCGTAGCGGCCGTCCCTGGGGCGGCGCGAAGGCTGCACATAAGCTGCTTTCCAGGGTTCCGGTCCGAGCGAGCGCAGAAAGGTCGCAGTGTGCGACGTGCCCGCGCCGACTTCCATGTCATAGGGTTGCAGCAGCGCGCAGCCCTGCTTGTCCCAGTAATTCTGCAGCGTCAGGATGATCTGTTGAAAAGTAAGCATGTGCTAAAACCGGCAAGATTTGCGAAGTGCCGCATTTTACGGGTTTTAATCCGTTTGCGTCATCCCATTAGCCAAATAGGCAATCTATGCCCAAGGTGGTGCGTGAAGGGCGCCTCTATTAATTCAAAATCCTAAGCGAGACAAGGCGTGAAGCGGGGTAAGCAGGCAAGCCGCATAGCGGCTGCTCGCAAAGAAATATTAGCGCGCCGCATATGTTTGATATGTAAGCGTTAAAATTTCTTGAGCAACGCCGTATCGCGACGGAGTTTGGATTAATAGAGGTGCCCT
>JANLIB010000031.1 GCA_024653675.1 Gallionella sp.
TAATTCAAAATCCTAAGCGAGACAAGGCGCGAAAGAAATTTTAGCGCGCCGCATATGTTTGATATGTAAGCGTTAAAATTTCTTGAGCAACGACGTATCACGACGGAGTTTGGATTAATAGAGGTGCCCTTAAAGGATTTGGTTCTGCCGGCGTGCTTGAAGTGGTGGAGGACGATGACGGCAATACCTACCGTGCAGTCTACACCGTGCGATTCAGCAATGCGATTTATGTCCTGCATTGTTTTCAGAAGAAATCGCACAAGGGCATTGCCACACCCAAGCAGGATTTGGATTTGATTCGTGACAGGTTAAAGCTTGCGCAACAGCATGCAGAAGGAGTAGAAAAATGAGCAAAATAGAACCTGGCAGCACCAACGTCTATGCCGATCTGGGATTGGAGAATGTGGAGGAAATGCTGGTCAAAACGCAACTGGCCACCAAGATCGGCGAGATCATCAAGCGGCGCAAACTCACGCAGGTGCAAGCCGCAGAATTGCTGGGCATGACCCAGCTCAAGCTTTCCAATCTGCTGCGCGGACAATTTCGCGGAATTTCAGAATCCAAAATGCTGGAATGCCTGACTCGCCTGGGACGTAATGTCGAGATAGTTGTTAAAGCGACCGGGCGAGGCTGGCCATAAAACGATCCTGATATTACTGCCAATGAAAGATGCTCAAGATGAGACTTAAAGATGGGAAAACATTAAAAATCGCGTAAACTGTCAGGTCGCCTAAATCAAGCTGGCCTTCATGGAACAGATACGCATACGCGGTGCCCGCACCCACAATTTAAAGAACATCAGCCTCGATCTGCCGCGCCACAAGCTGGTGGTGATCACCGGTTTGTCGGGTTCAGGTAAGTCCTCACTCGCCTTTGACACCTTGTATGCCGAGGGTCAGCGGCGCTATGTGGAATCGCTGTCGGCCTACGCGCGGCAGTTTTTGCAGTTGATGGAAAAGCCGGATGTGGACATGATCGAAGGCTTGTCGCCCGCCATCGCCATCGAACAGAAGGCCACTTCGCACAACCCGCGCTCCACGGTCGGCACCGTCACCGAGATTCATGATTACCTGCGCCTGCTGTTCGCGCGCGCGGGCGATCCGTATTGCCCGCAGCATGATCTGGTGTTGCAGGCGCAGAGCGTCGGGCAGATGGTGGATCATGTGCTGCAACTGCCGGAAGGCACGAAGATCATGATTTTGTCGCCGCTGGTGGTGGAGCGCAAGGGCGAGCAACTGGATCTTTTCGACGAGTTGCGCGCACAAGGATTTACCCGGCTGCGGATCAACGGCAAGGTGTATGAGATGGACGCTTTGCCCACCTTGCAAAAAACCAGGAAGCACACGGTCGAGATCGTCGTGGATCGCCTGAAGGTCAATGTGGAATCCAAACAGCGGCTGGCTGAATCGTTCGAGACAGCATTGCGCCATGCCGACGGCCGCGCTGTGGCAGTCGAGATGGATACAAACGACGAACACCTGTTTTCGGCGAAATTCGCCTGCCCGATTTGCAACTATTCGCTGCCGGAACTGGAGCCGCGTTTGTTCTCGTTCAATAACCCGATGGGCGCATGCCCCAAGTGCGACGGCCTCGGCAACATCAGCTTCTTCGATCCCAGGCGCATCGTCGCTTTCCCCACGCTTTCCCTGAGTTCCGGCGCGATCAAGGGTTGGGATCGGCGCAACCAGTTCTATCACCAGTTACTCGCCAGCCTTGCAAAACATTACGCCTTCGATCTGGAACAATCCTTCGAGAGCCTGCCGGAAAAAATCCAGAACATCATTCTGTACGGCAGCGGCAAGGAAGAGATTGCGTTCCAATATCTCAACGAGCGCAACAAACCGGCGCTGCGCGAACACGCCTTCGAGGGCATCGTCAACAATCTGGAGCGGCGCTACAAAGAGACCGACTCGCCCACCGTGCGCGAGGAATTGGCGAAATATCTCAACACCTGCACTTGCCCTGATTGCAAAGGCACGCGCCTGCGCCTGGAAGCGCGCCATGTGCGCGTCGCGGACAGGCATATTTACGAGATCAACGCGCTGCCGTTAAAACAGGCGCTGACCTTCTTCCAAGGCCTGACGCTGCCAGGCAACAAACAGGCGATCGCGGAAAGGATAGCCCAGGAAATCACCAGCCGTCTGACTTTCCTTAACAATGTCGGGCTGGATTACCTGTCTCTGGAACGTTCCGCCGAAACGCTGTCCGGCGGTGAATCGCAGCGCATCCGGCTCGCCTCGCAGATCGGTTCCGGCCTGACCGGCGTGATGTATGTGCTGGACGAGCCGTCCATCGGCCTGCACCAGCGCGACAACGACCGCGTGCTGGCCACGCTCAAGAAACTGCGCGATATGGGCAACAGCGTGATCGTGGTGGAACACGACGAAGAAGCGATCCGCGCTGCCGATTATGTCGTGGACATGGGGCCGGGCGCGGGCGAGCACGGCGGACTGGTCGTGGCGCAAGGCACGCCGGAGGATATCTGCCAGAGCAGGCAATCGCTCACCGGTGATTATCTGACCGGACGCCGCAACATCCCGATGCCGAAAAAATATCAGGCGCCGGACCCAAAACGGATGTTGCAGATCGTCAGCGCAAGCGGTAATAACCTGAAACAGGTGACGCTGAATCTGCCGGTCGGCCTGATAGTGTGCGTGACCGGCGTCTCCGGCTCCGGCAAATCCACGCTGATCAACGACACGCTGTATCCCGCCGTCGCGCAGCATCTGTACGCCAGCAGCGCCGAACCATCGCCGTATGCAGAGATCAGCGGGCTGGAATTCTTCGACAAGGTGATCAACGTCGATCAAAGCCCGATCGGGCGCACGCCGCGTTCCAATCCGGCCACCTACACCGGCCTGTTCACGCCGATCCGCGAACTGTTTGCCGGCGTGCCTTCGGCGCGCGAGCGCGGCTACGGGCCGGGGCGCTTCTCGTTCAACGTCAAGGGTGGACGCTGCGAGTCCTGCCAGGGCGACGGCGTGATCAAGGTCGAAATGCACTTTCTGCCGGATGTGTATGTGCCGTGCGACGTGTGCCACAGCATGCGCTACAACCGCGAGACACTGGAGGTCCAGTACAAGGGCAAGAACGTCCACCAGATATTGCTGATGACGGTTGAACAGGCGCATGAATTCTTCAAGCCGGTGCCGGTCATCGCGCGCAAGTTGCAGACCTTGCTCGACGTAGGCCTGGGCTATATCACGCTGGGGCAGTCTGCCACCACGCTGTCCGGCGGCGAAGCGCAGCGCGTCAAACTGTCGCTGGAGCTTTCCAAGCGCGACACCGGACGCACCCTGTACATACTCGACGAACCCACCACCGGCCTGCACTTCCACGACATCGCGCTGCTGCTCAAGGTGATCCACAAATTGCGCGACCAGGGCAACACCGTCGTGGTGATCGAGCACAATCTCGATGTGATCAAGACCGCCGACTGGGTGATCGACCTCGGCCCGGAAGGTGGCGACGGCGGCGGGCGTATAATCGCCGAAGGTTCGCCGAAAGATATCGTGCAAAATAAGAACAGCGTGACGGGCAAGTATTTGAAGCATGTGTTTGATAAGCCGACGTAGGGCGCAATAAGCCTGTTCTGAGCGCAATCGAAGGGCGTAGCACACCGAAAGCATCTTGATGTAGGGTGGGCAAAGCCCACGCAGTTGACATCGCGGTCGAATGACAAATACGCGTGGGCTGCGCCCACCCTACGAAACTACGGAGTGTGATCGTGCGCTTAGCGCACGCTACAATGAAAATATCCAATCATCTTACCATTCCGGATACCGAGATCGAATTGCATGCGATTCGGGCGCAGGGCGCGGGTGGACAGAACGTCAACAAGGTCTCAACCGCGATTCATCTGCGCTTCGACATCGCGGCATCTTCATTGCCTGAAGACTATAAAGAAAAACTCAGGCAGTCATCGGACAGGCGCATCTCCGGCGACGGCGTGATCATCATCAAGGCACAACGCTATCGCAGCCAGGAGAAAAACCGCGATGATGCCATCGGCCGGCTTCAAGCCCTGATAAAGAGTGCAACCTTCACTCCCAGGAAAAGAACGGCAACCAAACCAACACGGGCTTCAAAGAAAAAACGTTTGGAGAGCAAGACACAGCGAGGGCAACTTAAAACGTTGCGCGGCAAGATCGAAGATTAATTTTACTTCCCAATCAAGAGTGAGAAATATTGTAGGGGCGCGATAAATCGCGCACTGATCTATTCATGCATCGGAAAACGGGCGCGATAAATCGCGCCCCTACCAAATGCAAAAAGCCGGATTTCTCCGGCTTTTTAATACTTAAACATCCTTCGATAGGCTCAGGACGAACGGCTGTGCTTTAGTTATTCAACATCAACTGCGGTAGTGTCTGCAGGACGATCCATCAGTTCGACCAACGCCATCGGTGCATTGTCACCCTTGCGGAAACCAAACTTGAGGATACGCGAGTAGCCGCCATTGCGTGCCGCGTAGCGTGGACCAAGTTCATCAAACAGCTTGGTGACCATATCGCGGTCACGCAGGCGGGCAAATGCCAGGCGGCGGTTAGCCAGGCTTGGGGTTTTACCCAGTGTCAGGATAGGCTCTGCGACACGGCGCAATTCCTTGGCCTTGGGCAGGGTCGTCTTGATGACTTCATGGCGCAACAGCGACACGGTCATGTTGCGGAACATCGCCAGACGGTGGCTGCTGGTGCGGTTGAGTTTTCTAAGTCCTAAACGGTGACGCATGATCGCCTTTCTAAACTTCTGTAATAAATCGCCGCTTTAAGCGACATTGGCCGGCCAGTTTTCCAGCTTCATACCCAGCGACAAGTTGTGCTCGGCAAGCACCTGCTTGATTTCGTTCAGCGACTTGCGTCCCAGGTTAGGGGTGCGCAACAAATCGTTTTCGGTGTACTGGATAAGGTCGCCGATGTAATGGATGCTTTGCGCCTTGAGGCAGTTTGAGGAACGCGGGGTCAGCTCAAGATCGTCCACCGGGCGCAACAGGATAGGATCGACCTTGGGCGTCTGCACCTTCTCAACGACCGGCTCAGTGCCCTCCAGCGCGGCAAACACGGAGAACTGGTCCACCAGGATACGCGCCGCATTGCGGATCGCCTCCTCGGGATCGACAGCGCCATTGGTTTCGATATGCATCACCAGTTTATCCAGGTCGGTGCGCTGCTCTACACGTGCGCTTTCTACGGCATAGCTCACACGGCTGACCGGGCTGAACGACGCGTCCAGTGCGATATGGCCGATCGCGCGAGTCTCGTTCGGGGCAACTCTCGATATCGCCGACACATAGCCGCGGCCTTGTTCGACCTTGATCTGCATATCCAGCTTGCCGCCCGCAGTCAGATGCGCGATCACATGATCCGGATTGAGCACTTCGACATCGGCATTGCCGCTGATGTCGGCCGCTGTCACCACACCCTGGCCT
The DNA here is from genome assembly GCA_024653675.1 of Gallionella sp. Taxonomy (GTDB): domain Bacteria; phylum Pseudomonadota; class Gammaproteobacteria; order Burkholderiales; family Gallionellaceae; genus Gallionella. Next base: position 5,429 of record JANLIB010000031.1, read on the forward strand.
GATTTATTAATGGTGAGCACCACTTCCGGAGTGTTGTGTAAACGCAGCACCAAACCCTTGAGGTTAAGCAGAATATCGACGACATCTTCCTGCACGCCGTCTATGGTGGCGTACTCATGCAGAACGCCGGCCATTTTCACTTCGGTCGGAGCGGCGCCGGGCATCGATGACAACAGGATACGACGCAATGCGTTACCCAGTGTGTGGCCGTAACCGCGCTCAAATGGCTCCATCACCACCTTGGCCTGGGTGCCGGAAATCCTTTGCACATCGATGATGCGGGGCTTCAAAAATTCATTCTTAGGCATATGCTACTCCGCGTAGATTACTTGGAATACAACTCGACAACCAGATGTTCATTGATGGTCGCAGGCAATTCGGCCCGTTGTGGTTTGGCTTTAAATGTCCCCTTGAAAGACTTGGTGTCCATTTCGATCCATTCCGGGAACCCGCGCTGCTCGGCAGCGGCGATCGCCGCCTTGATGCGCAGTTGTGTCCTGGATTTTTCGACTACCTCAACAACGTCGCCGGGACGCACCTGATAGGAAGGAATATTCACACGCTTGCCATTCACCATCAAACCATTGTGGCGCACCACCTGACGAGCCTCGGCACGCGATACGCCAAAACCCATGCGGTAGGAAACGTTGTCCAGACGGGACTCCAGTATCTGCAACAGGCTTTCACCGGTGATGCCGCGCTGGCTTTCCGCCTGTTTGTAGGTCAGGCGGAATTGCCTTTCCAGCACGCCGTAGATACGACGCACCTTTTGCTTTTCACGCAACTGGCCGCCATATTCCGACAGACGGGTGTTTTTCTTTTGTCCGTGCTGGCCGGGCGGATAGGCTCTGCGTTCGACGGCACACTTGTCGGTAAAACATTTATCGCCCTTCAGAAACAGCTTTTCGCCTTCGCGGCGGCACTGGCGGCACTTTGCATCAAGATTTCTGGCCAAGATTAACTCCTAATTAGATACGGCGCTTTTTAGGCGGACGGCAGCCATTGTGCGGCACCGGTGTGATATCGGAAATGCTGGTGATCTTGAAACCAGCCGCGTTCAAAGCGCGCACTGCGGACTCGCGGCCTGGGCCGGGTCCCTTGATGCGCACCTCAAGATTCTTGACGCCGCATTCGACAGCAGACTTTCCCACCATCTCGGCTGCAACCTGCGCAGCGAACGGGGTGCTCTTGCGCGAACCTTTGAAGCCGCTCGCTCCGCTGGTGGACCATGCCAGGGTATTTCCTTGACGATCGGTGATCGTGACAATGGTGTTGTTAAAAGAAGCATGCACGTGTGCGATACCCTCGGCAACGTTCTTTTTGACTTTCTTGCGCACTTTCGTGCTTGGCTTGACCATTCTATAAATCCTCTAAAATCTTCCAGGGCATTACGGGCAAATTATTTCTTGGCGCCGGCGATCGCCTTGCGCGGCCCCTTGCGGGTGCGTGCATTGGTGCGAGTGCGCTGACCGCGGCACGGCAAACCACGGCGGTGACGCGTGCCGCGATAGCAGCCCAGGTCCATCAGGCGCTTGATATTCATCGTCGTTTCACGGCGCAGATCGCCTTCTACCGTGATTTTGGCGACTTGCTCGCGCAGCTTTTCCACTTCCGCGTCAGTCAGGTCCTTGATTTTGGTGGCGGCGTTCACACCAGCCGACGCGCAAATGACTTGCGAACGCGTGCGCCCGATACCGTAGATTGCCGTCAAAGCAATCACAGCGTGTTGATGGTTGGGGATGTTGACCCCTGCAATACGTGCCATGCAGCTACCCTATCATTAAAAGTTTGAAATTATAACACTCGAAGCCGGTCTTTCCAATTGACCCGCGCTCAATCAGCCCTGGCTCAATTACCCTTGACGCTGCTTATGGCGCGGCTCGGTGCAAATCACGCGCACCACGCGTTTACGGATAACGATCTTGCAATTGCGACAGATTTTCTTTACCGATGCTTGAACTCTCATTTTTTTCTCCTTAATCCGGGGAACAATGTAGGTTGGGTTAGCGGCTTTATCGCGTAACCCAACAAACCAAATCTTCAACACCATTTTTTGTTGGGTTACGGCGCAAAAACCCGCGCCTAACCCAACCTACACGTCTTCCCCCTACTTCGCTCTAAATACGATGCGCGCCTTGCTCAAATCATATGGCGTCAGTTCCACAGTCACCTTGTCTCCAGGCAGGATACGAATGTAGTGCATGCGCATCTTTCCCGATATATGCCCCAGTACCACATGGCCATTTTCCAGCTTGATGCGAAATGTTGCATTGGGAAGCGACTCCTCAACCTCGCCTTGCATCTGAATCACATCTTCTTTAGACATTAGCCTTTGAACCCGCCCTTGAAATTGGCTTTCTTCAGCAGGCTTTCATATTGGTGCGTCATAAGATAAGACTGCACCTGCGCCATGAAGTCCATTGTTACCACCACCAGAATCAACAGTGAGGTGCCCCCAAAATAAAACGGCACATTCCACTTCACCACTAGGAATTCCGGGAGCAAACATACCAGGGTAATGTACACCGCGCCCACCATCGTCAGCCGCAACATGATCTTTTCAACGTACTGCGCAGTCTGCTCCCCTGGCCGGATGCCGGGCAAAAACGCGCCGCTCTTCTTCAGGTTTTCCGCCGTTTCTTTCGGGCTGAACACCAGCGCCGTGTAGAAGAAACAGAAGAACACGATCGCTGCGGCATACACCAACACATAGATCGGCTGGCCGGGAGACAGCTTGTCGCTGATATCCTTCAACCACCCCATGCCCTGTCCGCTGCCGAACCAGCCCGCAATCGTCGCGGGAAACAAAATGATGCTTGATGCGAAGATTGGCGGGATCACCCCGGCCATGTTCAGCTTCAAAGGCAAATGGGAGCTCTGCCCGCCATATATCTTGTTGCCCACCTGCCGCTTGGCATAGTTCACCAATATCTTGCGCTGGCCACGCTCAACAAACACCACCAAACCCGTCACCGCAATCGCGCCGAAGAACAGCAGCAACACCAGCGGGATCGAGAAAGCCCCGGTGCGCACCAGTTCCAGAGTTCCACCAATCGCACGAGGCAAGCCTGCCGCAATACCCGCAAAAATGATCAGCGAAATACCGTTACCCAAGCCGCGCTCGGTGATCTGCTCACCCAGCCACATCAGGAACATCGTTCCGGTCACCAGCGTGATCACCGTGGTCAGCTGAAACATCGGACCCGGATTGAGAACAAGCCCCTGTTGCGCCTGCAATGCCACCGAGATGCCGAACCCCTGAAACAATGCCAATCCCAGCGTGCCATAGCGGGTGTACTGCGTAATCTTGCGGCGGCCGGCTTCGCCTTCTTTCTTCAATTGTTCGAGTTGCGGGACGGCTATCGCCGCCAGCTGCATGATGATCGATGCAGAAATATACGGCATGATGCCCAGCGCAAAAATGGTGAAGCGCGACAACGCGCCGCCTGAGAACATGTTGAACATGCCCAGAATGCCGTCCTTTTGCGACTTGAACAATTCAGCCAATACCGCCGGGTCAATACCCGGCACCGGAATATGCGCACCGATGCGAAACACCACCATCGCGCCCAGCAGGAACCAGAGACGCTGGCTCAGATCACCATACTTGCCTTTTGCTGCAGCAGTGGCCACTGTTTTCACTTACTGACCCGACTCGGCGATGCTGCCGCCAGCGGCTTCGATCGCTGTACGGGCGCCCTTGGTTACCAGCAAACCCTGCAGCTTCACGGCTCGCTTGATTTCACCGCACAGTATGACCTTCGCAGTCATCGCGCCAGAATGAACGATGCCCGCTTGTTTAAGCGCCAGCAGATCGATGCTGTCAATCGGCAACTTCTGCAAATCGGACAATCGCACCTGCGCCGTATCGTTGCGGGTCAGCGAAATAAAACCGCGCTTTGGCAAACGGCGTTGCAACGGCATTTGCCCGCCCTCAAAGCCTACCTTGTGAAAACCGCCCGCGCGGGACTTTTGCCCCTTGTGGCCGCGGCCACACGTTTTGCCCAAACCGGAGCCGATACCCCGGCCAACGCGGCGTTTGGAATGCTTGGCGCCTGGTGCAGGTTGTATTTTATTGAGTTGCATTTGTTATGCCTCGCACTTAACCATGTAAAACACCTTGTTGATCATGCCGCGCACGCATGGGGTATCTTCCAGTTGCACGGTATGGTTGATGCGGCGCAGGCCCAAACCGCGTATGGTGTCGCGGTGCGATTGTTTGGTGCCAATCAGGCTTTTGATCTGCGTCACTTTTAAAGTCTTGGTTGTCGCTTTGGCTTTTGTCATGGCTTATCCAATAATTTCTTCAACGTTCTTGCCGCGCTTGGCCGCGATTTCGGACGGAGAATTCATTGCTTTCAAACCGTTCAGTGTGGCGCGCACCACGTTGTATGGGTTGCTCGATCCGATACACTTGGCCAATACATCGCGCACACCGACCGCCTCGAACACCGCGCGCATCGCGCCACCGGCAATAATGCCGGTACCTTCTGATGCCGGCTGCATCAGCACTTTTGCCGCGCCGTGCTTGCCGATTACGGTGTGGTGCAGGGTGCCGTTCTTCAGGCTGATTTTGGCCAGGTTGCGGCGCGCTTCATCCATCGCCTTTTGCACGGCGACCGGGACTTCCTTGGACTTGCCCTTGCCCATCGCCACGCGACCATCGCCATCACCGACCACTGTGAGGGCAGCGAAACCCATGATGCGGCCACCCTTGACAACCTTGGTGACGCGGTTCACGGAGATCATCTTTTCGATCAGACCGTCATCACGCTTTTCCTGTTGCTGCATTTTTCCTTGCGGCTTAGCCATCGCTCAACTCCAATTAGAACTGCAGGCCATGTTCACGCGCGGCTTCAGCCAGCGCCTTGACACGGCCATGATATCGATTTCCGGAACGGTCGAACGCCACCTGGGTGATGCCGGCGCTCTTCGCCTTTTCGGCGATACGCTTGCCCACCACGGCTGCAGCAGCCTTGTTGCCGCCATTCGCCAAAGCCTTGCGAACATCCGCTTCGACGCTGGATGCGCTGGCCAGCACCTTGTCGCCACTGGCGGAGATCACCTGGGCATAGATGTGCAGATTCGTGCGGTTTATCGCCAAACGAACCGTTTTCTTTTCAGCAATACGTGCACGGGTTTTGCGTGCCCTGCGCTGACGCGCTTCTTTTTTGATCAACATATCCGCCCCAGTTATTTCTCTTGAATATTGCTATTGGGTTATTTCTTCTTGGTTTCTTTCAGAATCACCACTTCATCGCTATAGCGCACGCCCTTGCCTTTGTAAGGTTCGGGTTCGCGAAAAGCGCGGATCTCAGCGGCAACTTGCCCGACCTGCTGCCTGTTGGCGCCCTTCAGCACGATTTCGGTCTGTGTCGGCGTTTCGACCTTCACGCCGGCAGGCATCTTGTAAGAAACCGGATGCGAGTAACCCAGAGTCAGATTCAGGGTATCGCCGGCAGCCTGTGCGCGGTATCCCACACCGACCAGGCTCAGCTTGCGCTCGAAACCCTTGCTCACGCCCAGCACCATGTTCGCCAGCAACGCACGGATCGTGCCGGACATCGCATCAGCTTGCGTGGAATCGTTTTGCGCCTTGCACAACAGACTGTCGCCCTCGCGCACCACGCTCACATCGCCAGACAAGGCTTGCTTCAGGGTACCCATCGGTCCCTTTATCGAAATTTCACCCGTAGCCAGCGCCACTTCGACACCGCTGGGCACTATGACAGGATTTTTGGCGACTCTGGACATGTTTACCCCACTATGCGACGACGCACAGCACTTCACCGCCAATTCCATTGGCGCGCGCTTTGCGGTCGGTCATCAAACCCTTGGAAGTGGATACGATGGCGATACCCAGGCCGTTCATCACCTTGGGAATTTCATCGGAACCCTTGTAAATACGCAGTCCGGGACGGCTGATACGCTGGATCTTTTCGATCACCGGACGACCGCTGTAATATTTCAGGCCGATTTCCAGCGTGGCTTTGCCGCCTTCGCCAGCGACGACACTGTAGCCGTCCACATAACCTTCGTCTTTCAGCAGATCGGCAATCGCCACCTTCAACTTGGAAGATGGCATCGCTACCGTGGTTTTTTCCGCAAGCTGCGCATTGCGAATGCGCGTCAACATGTCGGAGATCGGGTCGCTCATACTCATATATATTCTCCTACCAGCTGGCCTTGACGATGCCGGGAATCTCACCGCGCATTGCGAATTCACGCACCTTGGTACGCCCCAAACCGAACTTTCTGTATGTGCCGCGCGGACGGCCGGTCAAAGCGCAACGATTGCGCAGACGCACCGGACTCGAGTTACGCGGCAACGATTGCAGCTTCAATCGCGCCCCGGCACGCTCTTCATCGCTTGACCTGGAATTTTCAATCGTTGCTGTCAGCAACGCACGCCTGGCCGCAAACTTCGCCACCATTTCACGGCGCTTTTTATCGCGGTTGATTACTGCCTTCTTAGCCATTAGTTATCCCTCATTTCTTGAGTGGGAGTTTGAATGCCGACAGGAGAGCCCTGGCTTCTTCGTCAGTCTTCGCGGAAGTGGTGATGGTGATGTTCATGCCACGCAACGCATCGATTTTTTCGTACTCGATTTCCGGAAAAATAATCTGTTCCTTAATGCCCATGTTATAGTTGCCGCGACCATCAAAGGACTTGCCGGAGATGCCGCGAAAATCGCGAATACGCGGGATCGCCACGGAAATCAAGCGATCCAGAAATTCGTACATGCGCGCTTTGCGCAATGTCACCTTGCAGCCGACCGGATAACCTTCGCGAATCTTGAACCCCGCAATGGACTTTTTGGACATGGTGACGACCGGCTTCTGACCGGCGATCTTTTGCATATCGCCAACTGCGAACTCCATCACTTTCTTGTCCGCTACCGCCTCACCTACGCCCATGTTCAGGGTGATCTTTTCGATGCGCGGCACTTCCATGGCGGACTTGTAGCCGAACTGCTTGATCATGTCCTTGGTGACCTTGTCTTTGTAAAACTCATACAAACGAGCCATGCTCCATTACCCCTTAAACGTCAATCATTTCGCCGTTGGACTTGAACACGCGAACCTTGCGTCCATCTTCCAGCGATTTAATACCGACTCGGTCGCCCTTCTTGGCAGCAGCGTTGTAGATCGCCACATTCGAGATATGAATGGGCAACTCCATCTCCACGATCCCGCCGGTCAACCCCTTTACCGGGTTGGGCTTTTGGTGTTTCTTGACCTTGTTGATGCCGCCAACCAGCAGGTATTCGCCCAGCACGCGCTGCACACTGCCGCGGTTGCCTTTGTCCTTGCCGGCGATAACGATGACATTATCGTTCTTCTTAATCTTGCGCATGTTTTCCTCGACTCGATCCGTCTCTGCCTTGATAGCTTCAGTGCCTACAGTACTTCGGGTGCCAGCGAAACGATCTTCATGAACTTCTCGGTGCGCAGCTCGCGTGTCACCGGACCAAAGATACGCGTGCCGATCGGCTCCAGCTTGGCATTCAACAATACTGCGGCATTGCCATCGAACCTGACCAGTGAACCATCCGTGCGGCGCACACCCTTGGCAGTGCGAACCACTACCGCGTTGTACACTTCACCCTTTTTTACACGGCCGCGCGGAGCCGCATCCCTGATGCTGACCTTGATGACATCACCAATGGAAGCATAACGGCGTTTGGAACCGCCCAATACCTTGATGCACATGACAGAGCGTGCGCCAGTATTGTCAGCCACATCCAGAACAGACTGCATTTGTATCATTATTCAATCTCCAACTTGTTCCGCTCACGGCGGCCAGTTTTGGAACCCGTTCGGGTTAGGTCGCCGCATGCGGCGGGTAAAAACACGTTCTTCCTATCGTTTGCCTCCTCTCCCTTGGGGAGAGGATTGAGGAGAGGTTCTGAAACGAAGCCGCGCATTATATGCAAATTCAAAAAAGACGCAAGCAGAAATTACAATCCGGCCGCAGCCGCCTTTTCCAGCAGCTTCGCAACGCGCCAACTCTTGGTTTTGGCAATCGGACGGCACTCTTCTATTGTCACCACATCGCCTGTATGAAACTCATTCGCCTCATCGTGCGCATGATACTTCTTGGAAACGCGTATGATCTTTCCCAGCAACGGGTGCTTCACTTTGCGCTCGACCAGAACCGTTACAGTCTTGTCCATCTTGTCGCTGGTCACGGTACCGGTCAGGGTACGTTTCATCTTGGAATCGCTCATTGCATTTGAATCGCTCATTTTTGGGCACCCTTCTCAGTCAATACGGTCTTTACCCGGGCGATATCACGGCGCACCTTGCGTAATTCACTGGTATTGGTCATTTGCTGCGTCGCAACCTGCATGCGCAATCCAAATTGCGCCTTGGTCAAGGACATCAATTCCTTGTGCAAATCCTCCGCAGATTTTGTTTTCAGTTCTCCAGCCTTCATGTTATGCACCTACCTGTCTTATCACGAACGTAGTCGGGATCGGCAGCTTGGCAGACGCCAGCTTGAACGCTTCGCGCGCCAATGTTTCGCCAACACCATCCATTTCATACAGCATCTTGCCGGGTTGAATTTCGGCAACGTAGAACTCCGGGTTGCCCTTGCCATTACCCATGCGAACTTCTGCGGGCTTCTTGGAGATTGGCTTATCCGGGAAAATGCGTATCCAGATACGCCCACCGCGCTTGATGTGGCGGGTCATCGCACGCCGCGCAGCTTCGATCTGGCGCGCAGTCAGGCGGCCGCGAGCAACAGCCTTCAGGCCGAACTCGCCAAAACTCACCTTGTTGCCACGGGTGGCAATACCGGTATTACGGCCCTTTTGTTCCTTGCGGTACTTTCTTCTAGCTGGCTGTAGCATGCTTTGCTCCCGACTTTCTTGCTTTCTTTTCCGGTTCAGCGGCGGCTACCGGTGCAGAGATTTCCTGGCCGGTGACCTCGCCCTTGAACACCCAAACCTTCACGCCTATGATGCCGTAGGTGGTCTTCGCCTCGGAAGTGCCGTAGTCGATATCGGCGCGCAGGGTATGCAATGGCACCCGGCCTTCGCGATACCACTCGGTACGTGCTATTTCAATACCATTCAAACGCCCGGCGCTCATGATCTTGATGCCCTGGGCGCCAAGACGCATCGCATTTTGCATCGCACGTTTCATCGCGCGACGGAACATGATGCGTTTTTCCAGCTGTGCCGTGATGCTGTCAGCGATCAGTTGCGCATCGATTTCCGGCTTGCGCACTTCTTCGATCGCCACATCCACAGATTGGAGTCCCATGCGCTTGCGCAGTTCGGCGCGCAAAACCTCGATATCTTCACCCTTCTTGCCGATCACCATGCCGGGGCGTGCGGTATAAATCGTCACTTTGGCGTTTTTGGCCGGGCGTTCGATGACAACCTTGGCAACACCGGCTGAGGCCAGTTTCTTCTTCAGATAGTCGCGAACCTCGATATCCTTGAGCAACAATGCCGAAAAATTCTTGCTGTTGGCATACCACTTGGAATCCCAGTTTTTACGAACGCATAACCGGAAACCGGTTGGATGAATTTTCTGTCCCATGATCTGCCCTCAGTTCCCGACGGTGACTGTGATGTGACAAGTCTGCTTTTCCAGACGGTTGCCCTGACCCTTGGCTTTGGCGATAAAACCTCTCCCGGATGCCGCCTTGTCCACATATATGACCTTGACTTTCAGTTCGTCTATATCCGCGCCGTCGTTATGCTCGGCATTCGCTACTGCGGACTCCAGCGCTTTCCTGATAATGACAGCAGCCTTCTTCGGGCTGAAATTCAGGATATTGAGCGCCTGCGCAACCGGCAAACCGCGTATCTGATCGGCTACCAGGCGTCCCTTTTGCGCGGAGAGATGAATCTTTCTTGCAACTGCTGTAGTCGTAATCATTATGCCCCCGGTTTCTTGACCACTGCTTTTCTATCGGCAGAATGGCCCTTGAAGGTGCGCGTCAGGGAAAACTCTCCCAGCTTGTGGCCCACCATGTTTTCGGATATGTACACCGGAATGTGCTGTTTGCCGTTGTGCACCGCAATTGTCAGACCGACGAATTCAGGCAACACCGTGGAACGGCGCGACCAGGTTTTGACCGGGCGCTTATCGTTGGTCGCACGCACTGTCTCAACCTTCCTGAGCAAGTGAGCGTCAACAAATGGACCTTTTTTAATTGAACGTGCCATATATATCTACCCCTTAAACCTTAAAGCGACGGCGAACGATCATGCCGCTGGTGCGCTTGTTGCGGCGTGTGCGGAAGCCCTTGGCAGGCACACCCCATGGGCTGACCGGATGGCGGCCAGCAGCTGTCTTGCCCTCACCACCGCCGTGCGGGTGGTCGACCGGGTTCATCACCACACCGCGCACGGTCGGGCGGACACCTCGCCAACGCATCGCGCCGGCCTTGCCGATCGAGCGCAGGCTGTGCTCGGAGTTGCCCACTTCGCCCAATGTCGCCTTGCAATCGATATGCACCTTGCGAATCTCACCGGAGCGCAAGCGCAATTGAGCATAGCTGCCTTCACGCGCCAGCAACTGCACCGAAGTACCCGCTGAACGAGCCAGCTGCGCACCCTTGCCCGGCAACATTTCGATGCAATGTATGGTGGAACCGACCGGAACATTGCGCAACGGCAATGCATTCCCCGCCTTGATCGGCGCTTCCGAGCCGCTCACCAGGGTTGCGCCCGCTGCGATGCCCTTGGGTGCGATGATGTAACGGCGCTCGCCGTCTGCGTAACACAACAATGCCAGGTTCGCGCTGCGGTTCGGGTCATATTCCAGACGCTCCACGGTCGCGGGCACGCCATCCTTGTCACGCTTGAAGTCAACCAGGCGATAGTGTTGTTTATGACCGCCGCCTTTATGGCGCGTAGTGATGTGTCCGTTATTGTTGCGGCCTGCGATCCTGTTCTGCTTTTCCATCAGCGCTGCGACGGGCTTGCCCTTATGCAGGTCTGGATTAACGACGCGCACTACGGCGCGCTGTCCCGGTGTGGTTGGTTTCAGTTTAATCAATGCCATGATGATTATCCCTGTTCGCTTGTGGCAAAATTGATTTCCTGGCCTGCGGCCAGGCATACATAGGCCTTCTTCCAGTCATTGCGGCGTCCGGCAATGCGTCCGCTGCGTTTGGCCTTGCCCTTGACGCAAGCCACTTGCACGCTGTCCACGTTCACCTTGAACATCAATTCGACGGCGGCCTTGATCTCTGGCTTGGTCGCGTCAGTCGCTACGCGGAACACCACCTGCTCATTCTTGTCTGCAACGCGGGTTGCTTTCTCGGAGATTCGCGGCGCGAGCAGCACTTTCATCAAGCGTTCCTGGCTGTATTGTTGGGTACTCATGCGAACATCTCCTCGATTTTAGCCACCGCGTTGCGCGTCACCATCACGTTCGGGAAACGCACCAGGCTGACCGGGTCGGCTTGACTGGCCTCCAGCACCAGCACATTTGCCAGATTCCGCGAAGAAAGATATAGATTCTCATCCATGCTGTCAGTGATAATCAGCAAGCGAAAGCGGTTCGTGTCCACCCCCATGTCCTTGATCTTCTGTGCCAATTGTTTGGTCTTTGGAGAATCCACGGTCAGGTCGTCGACCACCACCAGGCGGTTTTCGCTGACCAGCTTCGACAGGATCGCGGCAAATCCCGCGCGATACATCTTGCGATTGATTTTTTGCGTGTAATTCTCTTCACCGGTATTCGGGAATATCTTGCCGCCGCCACGCCACAGCGGGCTGGACGCCATACCGGCACGCGCGCGTCCGGTGCCTTTTTGCGCATATGGCTTGCGGGTGCTCTTGGCGATCTCGCTGCGCCCCTTTTGCTTGCTGTTGCCGGCGCGCGCATTCGCCATGTAAGCGGTGACCATCTGATGCACCAGATCCTCGTTGTACTCGCGGCCGAACAGATCGTCGGAAGCCTTCAGGTTTGCGGTCGCCTGACCCTTGCCGTTGATGACTTTAAGTTCCATCACACACCTGCCTTCACTGCGGGACGCACGATGATGCTGCTGTTGATGCAACCCGGAACAGCGCCTCTTACCAGCAACAACTGGCGCGCAACGTCTACGCGCACGACTTGCAGATTCTGCACGGTGCGTTGCACGTCACCCAGATGGCCGGTCATGCGCTTGCCGGGAAACACGCGGCCCGGATCCTGCGCCATGCCGATGGAACCGGGCACGTTATGCGATTTGGAGTTACCGTGGGATGCACGGCCTGATTTGAAGTGGTGACGCTTGATGGTGCCGGCGTAACCTTTACCCTTGGATACGCCTGTCACATCAACAAGCTGGCCGACCTTGAAAATCTCGACGCTGACCGTGGAACCTGCTTGCAGGCCAGCCAGTTGTTCGGGGGATACGGTGAATTCTTTCAGCGCACTTCCGGCTTCCACACCCGCCTTGGCGTAATGTCCGGCGGCAGCTTTGCTGACGCGGCCGGGACGGCGCACACCGTGTGCCAATTGCACAGCGGTATAGCCATCGGTATCCACGGATTTAACCTGAGTGACACGATTGTTGGACACTTCCAGCACAGTCACCGGCAACGAAGAACCGTCATCGGTGAATACGCGGGTCATGCCAATCTTGCGACCGACAAGTCCTAAGCTCATTTTTACTTCCTCTTGTTAAGGGGTTGACTTCAATTGGTCAACCGATTTTACATAGCAACATAAATCTACTAGATGAAACAACTAGCCATCTGACTAAGTTGGCAAACGACGCCAACTAAGTCATTGGTTATGCGCGAATGAATGGCTGCGTTGCGCGGTGCTCGGAATCCTCATGTATAAATATACATTCCGGTTCCTGCGCTCCGTGCGCCTTGCCCTTCATCCGCTCGCTACGATTTCTGCCGCTATGTATAACTCTTTATTACTGCAACTTGATTTCCACATCCACACCGGCTGGCAGATCCAGTTTCATCAGCGCATCCACCGTCTTGTCGGTAGGATCGATGATATCCATCAGACGCAGATGGGAGCGAATCTCGAACTGATCGCGCGAAGTCTTGTTGACATGCGGGGAACGCAATACGTCAAAACGTTCGATCCTGGTCGGCAAGGGCACCGGGCCATTCACCGCCGCGCCTGTGCGCTTCGCCGTTTCAACAATACGCGCAGCCGACTGGTCAATCAAACGATAATCGAATGCCTTGAGACGGATGCGAATTTTCTGGCTTTGCATAATTTTCTCTTGCATTTACGCGGCAATGCCGCTAATTAAAGAACGAATCGAGTGGCCCGAATCACGCCCGGCACCACGCGAGGGCGCGCATTGTAGTCTTACTCGATAAACCTTGCAACCACTAAAATCAGGATCGAGGATTGTGGATCGAGGATTAAGCCGGCTTTCCTCAATCCTCAATCCCCGATCCTCAATCCTGCTACTCGATGATCTTCGCCACCACACCCGCCCCAACAGTACGACCGCCTTCGCGAATGGCGAAACGCAGGCCTTCTTCCATCGCGATCG
>JANLIB010000180.1 GCA_024653675.1 Gallionella sp.
CAGGCCGGAATCCAGCAATAAAAAACACTCCGCGAAGCGGACAAAGCCGTGATGTTGTCCCACTGACGTGGGAATTTGTTAATCATCCGGATACCGGCCTGACCGCAGGTCAGTTTATCCCGAGCCTGTCGAAGGGCCGGTATGACACAGTTTTTTTAATGGATTATCTGGGTTCAATCAGCGCAATATTTCGTTGTACAAATGCGAATGATAGCAGGGGCAATGCTTTCGTGTTATAAAACGGGCTGACAAAAATATCCCAAGCTGAATGAATCCCGGTTTCTACATCATCCTCACGGCGCAGTTTTTATCCGCGCTCGCAGACAACGCCCTGCTGTTTGCCGCGATTGCCCTGCTCAAGGATCTAAGCTCGCCGGCCTGGCACACGCCGGTATTGCAGCAGTTTTTTATTTTCTCCTACATCGTGCTGGCGCCCTTTGTTGGCGCATTTGCCGACTCGCTGCCCAAGGGGCGCGTGATGTTCATCAGCAATATCGTCAAGCTGGCGGGCTGTATCGCGATGCTGACCGGTGTCCATCCTCTGCTGGCATACGGACTGGTCGGCCTGGGTGCTGCGGCCTATTCCCCTGCCAAATACGGCATCCTCACCGAATATCTGCCAGCCAGCCAGCTGGTCAAGGCGAACAGCTGGATGGAAGGGCTTACCGTCGCCGCCATCGTGCTCGGTGCGGTGGTGGGCGGGGTGCTCATCAGCCCCGGCGCCACCGCACCGATATTGCATGGCCTGGATATTCCGCTGATAGATAGCGCCGCGAAACTGGCCGTAGCCATCATCGTGCTGATTTACATCGCCGCTGCGATTTTCAATCTCTACATTCCGCACGTGCCGATCGACCACAGGCCGTTCAGCCGCAACCCGTTCTCCCTGACCAGGGACTTCTGGCACTGCTTCAGGCTGCTGTGGAAAGACCCGCTCGGCCAGGTCTCGCTGGCTGTCACCACTTTGTTCTGGGGCGCCGGCGCCACGCTGCGCCTGCTGGTGCTGTCCTGGGCAAGTGTCGCGTTGCATTACGATATCGGGGAAGCAGCCAAACTCACTGCCTGGGTAGCCATCGGCATCGCCGTCGGATCGGTGCTGGCGGCCAAGTTTGTCAGACTGGAAAATTCTGTAAAAGTATTGCCGGTCGGCGTCGCAATGGGCCTGCTGGTGCTGGTGATGATCCCCATCACCAACAGCGTGCTGGCAACGCTCCTGCTGGTTGCGATCGGGGCGATGGGCGGTTATTTCGTCGTGCCGATGAACGCGCTTCTGCAACACCGCGGCCACCTGCTGATGGGCGCGGGACGCTCGATCGCCGTGCAGAACTTCAACGAGAACCTGAGCATCTTCGCGATGCTGGGACTGTATGCCATGATGCAGAAACTGGATTTCAGCATTTACTTCATCATTCTGGTATTCGGCCTGCTGCTGGCAGGCATCATGACCGCGCTCTGCAAAAAACATTTGCATGATCAGGACAATGGGAAAACCTGACACACCCGCTTTCAAATGATGTTGAAATGGCGGGTGTGACCCGCCCTACGCTAGTGTTTAATTGCATAACTACATGACAGTATCTGTAGGTCGGGTTAGGCGCGGTTTTTTGCGCCGTAACCCGACGTTTGCGCAAAATCACGTCGGG
>JANLIB010000077.1 GCA_024653675.1 Gallionella sp.
TTCTAATTTAGAAGTGCTTTTTGCGTAGGGCGGGTTCCACCCGCCATGGCGGGCGTAGCCCGCCCTACAAATGCACTTTTTATCTGGAATTGGAATTACCTGTTGTCAGTCAACTTATGTTGCAGATATTAAGGTATTTCGCGATAACACACCACAATCCTTTCAATAATACCGGCAATTTGGCGCCGCGCGTGCCGGTTGCAGCGCGGCCATGCCCTGTTCGCGATAATAATCGTTAATCGTTTCCTGATTGATGAACAGCTTGACGTTGCCGGTCGCGACGTTCCACTGCACATTCAGCAGCAGTTGCGGCACATCCTTCAACGAGGCGATATTCCTGATCACATGTTCAACCGCGCGTTGCGAGTTGGCCGGTTTGCCGGCCACGGTTGATGAAACCGTCTCATCCACCAGATCGACGAAGGTTATTCCTGTTTAGCGCTTTTCACATTTACCCATCTCCCGCAAGCGGGAGAGAATTGATATGAGGAAAATCACCCAAGTCCATCAAGCTGACAGCAGCCACCGAATAAATATACTTACTAATTACATTAAGAAAGTCAATATGGAAGCGAAACTGGTAAAAATCGGCAACTCGAAAGGCGTGCGCTTACCAAAAGCAGTGCTCATGCAGACGGGTATGACTGAGCGTATCGAGATTGAGGCGCGGGGGCGCAACATCATCCTGAAGCCGGTCAAAGAGCCGCGCAGCGGATGGGAAACGAGCTTTGCCAAAGGTGGCACTGATCTGACCGAAGAAGACCGCGCATGGCTGGATGCCGATCTTGCCACCGGCGAAAGTGACAGCTGGTGAAACGCGGAGAAGCCTATTGGGTCAATCTCGATCCGACGGTGGGCAGCGAAGTAAACAAACGCCGTCCCGCTGTTATTTTGTCGCCGGATGAAATGAACCGCAGACTGCCCGTGGTAATTGTGGCTCCGATTACCAGCAGCAAAAAGCCGTGGCCGACCAGAACGGATATAACATTGAGCGGCAAAGCGGGGCAAATCATGCTGGATGAGATTCGCACCGTGGACAAATCCAGACTGATGAAGCGCATTGCCGAAGTTGACATTGTTGAAGCGCTTGACGCCTTACAAATCATGTTTGCTCCATAGCAAGAACCATCATGAATGGTGCGCGCCGGCAATGATCTGACATTGTGACCTGGCCGCTATCTTCCAAACACACTCTTATCCAGCGCGCGCCAAATCTGCCCGGCGGACGCCCCCCGGTTTTTCTGTATCTCCCGGCGCTTGCGCCACATCTTCGGCAAGCCCGACAGCGCATCGCGCTTTGCCCTGAGAATCACCCGTCCCTTGCCGCGCTTGATGAATACGGCAACAGTAATCAGATTCATCGCAAGGTGCAAGGGCAGACAAGCCCAGAACAACCAGCCGGGCATATTCTTCACATAGGCCCACACCAGATTGCGGTGCCCGTGATACACAGCGAAATCACCCTGCCTTCCGCCGGATGTTGCCGATCCGATGTGGCACACCACAGCGCCCGGCGCCAGCAGACAGCGATGCCCCATCAGGCGCAGCCGGAAACCCAGATCAACATCCTCGATATAACAAAAAAAGTCCTCGTCAAAACCGCCGGCAGACATCAGCGCGTCCCTGCGATAAAGTCCGGCCGCGGCACAGGGCGCAAAAATCTCTTGCGGCTGGCGTATGGCATCATTCGCAGGCTTGCCGTGACCCTTGCGCCAGACCAGCCCGCTGACGTGGTACATATCACCTTCCCCATCAAGCAGAAGGCGATTTGCATCCATAAGTTGCCGGCTGGCAAACATCGAGTAATCCGGATTCTTTTCAGCCGCTTCAATCAACCGCTCCAGCCAATCCGGTTCGGGGAATGCGTCGGGATTGAGCAACGCCACCCATTCAGAATCTCCAGGCAACGCGACGGCCTGATTATTCGCTGCGGCAAAGCCCAGATTGGTTTGATTTTGTATCAGGGTGACTCGTGGATGTGCAGATAACAATCCGGACGGTGCAGGCTGATCGCTGGCGTTATCAACCACCAGCACATTGAAATCCTGGAATATCTGACGATCAAGACTCTCCAGACATCGGGACAACATATCCCAGGAGTTCCAGTTCACAATTATTACCGAGCAGCGAAAGGCATTACCGGAATTTATCGTGCTATTTGAAGCCATATGGGCGCCTCTAAAAATTCAGATTTCGTCATTGATGAAACAACTAGCCATTCGACTAAGCCCGCAAGCGGTCAAGTCGCTGGTTATCCGGCGAAGGCCGGAATCCAGAATTTTGCGAGTTGGGCAAGAAACCGCCCATCCCTGCGAACCCCAACTCAATAGGCTGGACGCCGGCCTGACTGTAAGTCAGTTTATCCTGAGCCCGTCGAAGGGACGGTGTGACAAATTTTTAGAGGCGCCCATATGTCATTTCTCAAATAATGCGAGTTGAATCCGCCTACTATTGATCCGGCACGAATAGAAATTACATTCCGTTCGGCCTGAGCCTGTCGAAGGCCATTAGCCATTGGGCACCTCTATTTATTCAAAATCCTAAGCGAGACAAGGCGCGAAAGAAATTTTAGCGCGCCGCATATGTTTGATATGTAAGCGTTAAAATTTCTTGAGCAACGCCGTATCGC
>JANLIB010000084.1 GCA_024653675.1 Gallionella sp.
CCTCACCCCAACCCCTCTCCCGCTTGCGGGAGAGGGACTCTTGGTGCATCAGGGTTAATACTGTAATGAATTAAGGAATACTCAATAGCAACATCATCGCATCTTTCAAGCGATTCATGTCGTAACGCCCTGAATGGCTAAGGCGTTCCCAGTCTTTGCTGAACTGTTTGGTTTTGTCGCTACTTCGCGGCTGATTTGCGCGCTTTAGCTTTGCCGGTTTTTTCGAGGTCATCAAATAGTGCCTCCGCTGAATCAAATTTCGCTGCCCTCATTGCTCTTGCTTCCAGCATAGCTGCACGCGTTTTTGCATTAGGAATTTTTACTTCAAATGGCAAACCTTCCTGAGCAACAACCTGACGCAAAAAAAGACGGATTGCATCGCTTAAATTAAGTCCACAGGAAGCCAGCACTTCGGTAGCGCGATCTTTGATTTCCGGCTCAATCCGTGAGCGGACATCGGTAGTTTTAAGAGTTGACAACATAATGTTCTCCTTTATTCGTGGCATCAATGTAGCTACAAATGACATAAATGTCAATACACCACCGAACTGCCTCTATTGGCACATGGCAAACTTTCTCCATCCGATTATGTTACCCCTCAGTCTGCCCGGTTTTCTTCAGGGCGCCTCTATTAATCCAAACTCCGTCGCGATACGGCGTTGCTCAAAAAACTTTAACGCTTACATATCAGATATATGCGGCGCGCTAAAATTTCTTTCGCGCCTTGTCTCGCTTGGGATTTTGAATTAATAGAGACGCCCTTCAAAACATCATCCCCTGACTCTGGGTGCCTTGCGGATTTTTTCAACCGTAAAGCTTGCGCCCGCGTATCCGGGCGCGATGCGCGCGGCGCTGTTCGGATTCGGTGAGCGGCTTGGGTTTGCTTCCTTCGAACGGATTCTTGCTGGAGTTGTACTGGATCCGCATCGGCGTGCCCTGCAGCTTGAATACCTCGCAGAAGGTTCGCTCCAGATATCGGGTGTAGCCGGCTGACACATTGTCCAGGCCGCTGCCGTGTATCACGATCAGCGGCGGGTTGCTGCCGCCCTGATGGGCATAGCGCATCTTGGGAGTGAAGCGCCCTGATTTAGGCGGCGCCTGTTTTTCCAGCGCGCCGATCAGCGCGCGGGTGAGCTTGGGCGTGGACAATTTAGCCATCGCTGCGGCATAGGCCTCGTTCACCGATTTCAACACATTCGCGACACCGTTGCCGTTCAGCGCGGAAATGTAATGCCGCTTGGCGAAGCTCAGGAAATGCAGCTTGCGCTCGATGTCGTTCTTCACCATGTCGCGATGATGTTCGTCCAGCCCGTCCCACTTGTTGACCGCCAGCACCAGCGCGCGTCCCGCTTGCAACACGTAGTCGGCGACGTGCGCGTCCTGTTCAGTGATCTGGTCGCGGGCATCCACCACCAGCACCACCACGTTGGCGTCTTCGATGGCCTGCATGGTTTTGATCACGGAGAATTTCTCCACCGCCTCTTCGACCTTGCCGCGACGGCGCACTCCCGCTGTGTCGATGATGGTGTATTGTTTGCCGTCGCGCTCGAAGTCGATGTAGATGCTGTCGCGCGTGGTGCCCGGCTGGTCGAACGCGATCACGCGCTGCTCGCCGAGAATGGCGTTCACCAGCGTGGACTTGCCGACATTCGGGCGTCCGACGATGGCGATCTTGGGCGGGTGCTCATGGCTGGTTTCTTCTTCGGCCTCGGGCGGGAAATTCTCCAGCGCGATCTCGACGACCTCAGTGACGTTGTCGCCATGCGCCGAGGAGATCGGCAGCGGCTCTCCCAGACCCAGTTCGAAAAAATCGGCGGTGACCTTGGCGCGCGCCATGCCTTCCGCCTTGTTGACCAGCAACAGGATAGGCTTGCCGGTCTTGCGCAACTCCACGGCGATGATGGCATCCTGCGGCGTGCATCCGGCACGGCCATCGACCAGGAACATGACCACATCGGCCTCATCCACCGCCTGGCGGCTCTGCTTGGCCATCTCGAACATGATGCCTTCCCTGGCGACCGGCTCCAGCCCGCCGGTATCCACCACCAGATAGGGTCTGTCCCCAACCCTGCCGCGCCCGTAATGGCGGTCGCGCGTCAGCCCCGGCAGATCGGCGACCAGCGCGTCGCGGCTGCGCGTGAGGCGATTGAACAGGGTGGACTTGCCCACGTTTGGACGACCGACTAAAACAACTGTGGGAAGCATATGGAAACCTTATATAGAGGGGCTAGGGGCTGGGGGCTAGGGGCTAGGTAAAAACTGCGGCGGGTTTTGCTAGTCCCCAGTCCCTAGCCCCTAGTCTCTAGTCCCTATTATTTTATCGACAGCGAATAAATCTCACCGCCGCGCGTCTGCACCAGCAAGCCGTTATCCATCTGGAGCGGCGCCGCTTTTATCGCGCCGCCTTCGAGTTTGATGCGGGCTGCAAGGCTGCCGTCTTCGCGGCTCAATCCATGCAGGTATCCTTCAAAATCGCCCACCACGACAATATTATCTGCCGCATAAGGCGTGCCGGTGTCGCGCATGAATAACTGGCTGTTCTTCCACGACGTGCTGCCGGTGGTTTTATCCAGCGCATAGACCGAACCTTTCGCATCGCTGAGGTAGAGGTATTTGCGCAACAACATCATGCCCTTGTCGCTGGAAATATCGCGATTCCATATCGGGCTGCCTTGCGCCGGTTCAAAACACGCGACGCGCCCCTGAAACGAGACTGCGCAGACTTGTTCATCATCCACGACCGGATCGCTGGTGATGTCGCTGATGCGCTCCAGTTCGGTATTGCCGCGCGGTTGCGACACCATGGTTTCCCACAACACCGAGCCATCCTTGATGCTGACCGCACCCAGTTTGCCTGCGGCGAATCCGGCATAGGCCACGCCGCGCTGGACGGCAACTCCGGCATGGCTGCGCACCACCAGCGCCGGCGTGCTGCGTTCATGCAGCCATAAGCGCTTGCCATCCGCCGCATTCAATCCGGCGATGCGTCCGTCCCCGCTGCGCACCATGACTACGCCATCTGCAACTTTTGACACGCTCAACACTTCGCTGGACACTTTGCCCTTCCAGCGCAGCTTGCCATTTTCGTCATAAGCCAGCACATCGCCCTTGTCGCCGCCGATGATCACCAGACCATCCCCGCCGCCCACTCCGCCACTGACGGCAATACCGCTGTCGATGCGCCATACCTGTTTTCCGGTGTTGCGGTCCAGGCGGGTCAGCCTGCCCTCGAAGGACACGCCATAGACCGCGTCTCCGGTCAGCGCGGGTTGCAGCAGATTCGCGCCCGAATCGCCGATATCACTATGCCAGCGCACTTCGAACCTGGCGGCTTCGGCGAATTCCACCAGCTTGGCGGGTTCAACGTTGCCGCTCTTGCCCGCCCATTCAGGCGGCGCATCGGACGAACAGCCGCCCAGCGCGAGCAATATCAGCAATCCAGGACGCAATAATTTCATTTAGCCGGTACCAAAGCATCCATCTTCATCTGGATCAGGTTGCGGTACATGCTCCTGGCATCGGTCTTGTCGATTGCCGCCTGGTAGGCTTTTCCGGCTTCCTCTTGCTTGCCCTGGGCGCTCAATACATCGCCCCTCAGGTCGGCATACAGGCCATCGAATGAGGCAGGATGTTCTGCTTCGAGCAGCTTCATCGCGTCAGCGTAGTTCTTTTCATCCAGCAATAATGATGCAATCCGCAATTGCGCCACAGCTTTCAGGCCCGCTTCGCCGGTGTGATCGATGACCCATTGCAATTGTGTCCTGGCAAGCGCCGGGTCCTTTCCCAGCTCATTAGCCTGTGCCGCCTGCAATGCGGCACGCGAAGCATATACCGATGAAGCAAATTTGCCGGTAATCGCCGCAGCGGCATCATTGATGCGTTTGGCATCCTTGCTGTCCAGTTGCCTGGTGAACTCCGCATACAACCTGGCCGCATCGCCGGACTGCCCGTCCTGGTAATACTGCCAGCCGCGCCAGCCGCCCACCGCAACCGTGGCGATCAACACTCCGGCGAGTATGTGGTTGCGGTTGTCTTTCCACCACGCCTTGAGCGCATCGATCTGTTCCTGTTCATGCAAATCCAGTGCCGCCATGTCATTACCCCTATTTAATAAATTGATTAACTGTGGCAGTGAGATTCTCCACGCTTACCCGCTTCTGTTCGCCGCCCTGCATCGGCTTCACGCTGACCTCATTGGCCTGCGCCTCGTCATCGCCGATGATCACGGCGGCTCTCGCGCCGCTTGCATCGGCCCTTTTCATCTGCGACTTGAAACTGCCCCCGCCGCAATGCAGCAGCACACGCAGATTGTTGTCGCGCATCAGCTCCGCCACCTTGCCGGCCAACCGGCCGGCAAGCTCGCCCTGATGAACCACATATACATCCACTTCCTGTCGGGGCAGAGCCATGCCATTTTCGTGCAACAGCGCCAGCAGACGCTCCACGCCCATCGCGAAACCGGTTGCCGGGGCGGGCTTGCCGCCGATCAGTTCGACCAGGCCATCATAGCGGCCTCCGGCGCAGATGGCGCCCTGCGCGCCAAGTTGCGTGGTCTCCCACTCGAACACGGTGCGGTTGTAATAATCCAGCCCGCGCACCAGGCGCGGATTGATCCGGTAAGGGACATCGTGGCGCTTGAGTATCGCCTGCACCTCGTCAAAATGCCTGAGCGCATCGTCACCCAGCTCATCCATCAGTTTGGGCGCAGCCGCAATCAAGTCCTGCATCGCCGGATTCTTGCTGTCCAGGATGCGCAGCGGATTGCTGTGCAAACGGCGCGTTGCATCGGCATCCAGGGATTCCTGATGCTTCCCGAAATAGGCGATCAGCTTGGCGCGATGGCTATGCCGCGCAGCAGAATCGCCGAGGGTGTTGAGTTGCAGGGATACATCGCGCAGCCCGAGCTTTTGCCACAGCCGCGCGCACATCAGAATCTGCTCGGCGTCGATGTCCGGCCCGGCGAATCCCAGCGCTTCCACACCGAACTGATGAAACTGGCGGTAGCGTCCCTTTTGCGGGCGCTCATGGCGGAACATCTGGCCGCTGTAATACAGACGCTGCGGCGCGTTGTACAGCAGATTGTGTTGCAGCACCGCGCGCACGCATGAGGCGGTGCCTTCGGGGCGCAGCGTGAGTTCGTCGCCATTCAGGGAGTCCTCGAAGCTGTACATCTCTTTCTCGACGATATCCGTCACCTCGCCGATGGCGCGCTTGAACAACGCGGTCGGCTCGACCAGCGGCATACGGATGTTGCGGTAGCCATAACTGTGCAGCCAGTCGCGCGCCACTTCTTCGAACCATAGCCACAGCTCCGCCTCATCCGGCAGGATGTCGTTCATGCCGCGCACGGCTTGTAAAGTAGCGTCACTCATTCGGGTGCCCGGCCAAAAGTTTTTCGGATGCTTGTAATACGAACTGAAAAGCGTGATCGTTGCCTGCTTCGCGCGCCTTTGCCCTGAAGAATTTATTGAGGGCGCGATGGTATCAGGAAAGCCGTTATTCCAGAATCCCCACTTGCATAAAACCTGCCAATCGCTGGCTAAATCTGAGCAGATTCGGTAGGATAGCCACTGTAATCCTTAACTGGGAGTCGCCATGTTACAAGCCGTAGAAGCCATCATCCGGGAAGGCCGCATTCAACCTGTCGAGCCGATCAGCATGGAAGAGAATGCTCGTTTTTTGCTCATCCGTCTGCAACCGGCCACAACAGCCCCCGCTACATCATCCGTCCGCCGCAGTCCAGGAAGCGCAAAGGGCCGCCTAAGCATTCTGGAAGATGACAACAGTCATCTGAACGATTTCTCAGACTACATGGCATGAAGCTCCTGCTCGACACCCAAGCATTTCTCTGGTTCTTGCTGGATGACGAGCGACTCAGCACACCGGCCAGAACCGCCATCGAACAAACCGAAATCCTCTACCTGAGTCCGGCGAGCCATTGGGAAATCGCCATCAAGATCGCACTGGGAAAATACTCGCTGCCGGAACCCTTCGCACAATTCATGGAGCGTGAACTCGCAAGCAACAACATGACAATCCTACCCATCGAAATCAGCCATACCGCGCAGTTGACCACTTTACCGTTTCACCACCGCGATCCCTTCGACCGCCTGATCATCGCCCAATCACTCGCAGAGGAATTGCCGATTGTGAGCATTGATGAACAATTTGATGCTTATGGGGTGAAGCGGGTTTGGTAAATACCCGCACACGCCAGCCTAGATTTTTCGTGCATCTCATCCACGACCAACTCATATCAATTCATCAAGAGAATTTTCATTCTTCCACTCGTGCAACAGCGCCGCAGCACGCTGCTTGACGCATTCCAACTGCTGTCCGTCATTAGCCCCCACATTCTTACCCAACACAACCTCTTCCTCAGGGAAGATACCCATTTGTTGTAGCCGCTCAAATACCGGGCGCATAGCATCTTCCCTGCTTGGGTTACTATCTCGATAAAATACCGAACCTCGAATGCGAACAAACCACCAACCCAATCTCTCCAGTAATGCTTGTCTCGCCAAATCCTCTTCTACCTTGTCGTAGTGCCACCGGTCACCGTCGCATTCAATTGCCAAACGCTTACCACCGCCTTCCACCACTAGGTCAATCCGGTATGCGCCTACCTGCCATTGGGTGCGCACTCGGTAGCCTTGCTCAACCAATAATCGATACACCTCCGCCTCGAAGGGAGACTCCGTATTTTTCACGCCATCCGCCAGTAACTGCATCAGGGCATTCGGGTTGAGCGCGTGTTCGATCAATCGGCGACGGAGGTCACCGGGTTTTAACTGTGTCTGATAATCCAGAGAATAGATCACCCATAACTGATCCTTGGCACGACTAGCAGCTACGTTATAACGCTTTTTCCACATGCCGTCCTGACCATCTTGGCGCAATCCCAACGGCCCCTCACCTTCCTCCTTGCTATCAATAACAGACAAGAAAATCACATCGCGTTCGTCGCCCTGAAACTGTGCAGGATTGCCACACAAAATCCGGCGGTTTTCGTAAATCACTGGATCAAGTCTTGTTCGCAACATCTTATCAATTTCATCCGCCTGTTCATCCCCAACTAATGAGATGACTCCAAATGTCTTGCCCGCATATTCTGGCTGTTCAACAGCAGCGACAATCAGGCTGACAATGGTTTCTGCTTCCTCGTAATTCTTTTTGCCAACTTTGAACCCATTAACACGGTGCGCCACTAAAGCTGGTTTGATCGGGGTCGAAGCACTTTCACGCAGCGGCCTGATCTCACCTTTGTAGGAAAGATGATTGCTGAATTGGATAATTTCCGGCACACACCGGAAATGCTCTTTCAGCCGGATGGCGGAGCCGAAAGCAATCTGTGCACGGTCATAAATTGAAGTTTTCAAATCAAACAAGAGCGCACTCGGCAAACCATCTAACCATTGCCCAATCAGATCTTGAATTGGTTGTTGTTCACCGCCAACATCCAGCGGAGTTACCTGTTCATCGTCTCCCACCACAATGACCTTTTTGGCCATGCGCGACAACAACGGACAACAACGGGGTCACAACAACGGGGTCAGGTCTTGCATTACGACATTCCTGCTCCCGCCATTCCCGCGTTTGCCGTTACCCGCTTGCGCTTGCTCCATTATTACGGGCAATT
>JANLIB010000183.1 GCA_024653675.1 Gallionella sp.
CCCGACGTGATTTTGCGCAAACGTCGGGTTACGGCGCAAAAAACCGCGCCTAACCCGACCTACAGATACTGTCATGTAGTTATGCAATTAAACACTAGCAGCTCTGAGTTTTATGACACAGTAAGACTGAAACACACCCCGAGTTTTCAAATAGTAATTGACACGAAAAGGCCGGCTGCTTACACAGCCGGCCTTTTCATTGCTCTGCAAACTGGCGAAGGCAGCCAGAATACTATGGGCGCCCCACCCTCGTCATGGACATCCTTACTTTGCCGACAGTTGTTTCGAAAACTGGTCGGCCAGCTCGCGGCGGATCTCCCGCAATTTGCCCTTGATCTTTATCTCATTCTCACGACCCATCCTCATCAGTATCTTGCGCCCTGCCGACTGCGATTCCAGAGACGGATCCGCGTACTGAAACATGACGTTGGGCTGGACAAGCTTCACCTGACCTTTAAGCTCCAGAGCGCCGAGCAAATGGTCGATCACGGTGATGAGCCGTTCGTTGAATGAGCCATTCGGGTATCCCAGCTCCTGATACGCGCGTTGAAACAGCGGGGAGAAACGCGAGTAAACAGCCACAAGCTTTCTGGCATCCACCATTTCGGCGATACGCACATAAGGCGTGTAGCGGGATGAATTCTTCGGCGAGATAACAAGGTTTTCCTCATCACCGCCGGTGCGGAATTTTCCGCCGACCGGCTTGGTGGGGAACAGGCGCGCAGCGGCTGTCTTGCGCGGTAGATTGTCTATCGTCACAACGATATGGCGGATGATCTCCCCAGGACGGAAATATTTATTGAATGTGTCTGCTCCCAACAGGTCGGAGAGCGCCTCGCGCATGACCGGGTCGCTTTCTTTCAACTGCGGAAGCGGAGGCGCGGTTTCCTGAACCGGCGGTGGCGGTTTAACCGGCTTGACCGGGATGACGGGAGCAGGGGGCGCCTTGACAACCGGCTCTGGTGGTATTTCAGGAGGCTCTTCCTGCATCATGTAAAAACCGATCACGGCTCCAGCCAAGAGAATAACGGCAACCAGTACGCCAATAGTCTTATTCATCATTGTTCTCCTCAGTCATTGTGAAATTGGAAACAGATCGAACCGCTTCTTTTCCAGGGGCATGATCCTGATAACAGGAAAGAGCCCATGCGCCGCATTTTACAGGATTTATCCCGGATAAAGGGCGCCTCTACTTGGCCGGCACGATCTCATGGAGGAATTGCAACACCACGACCTCGTCGCGCCGCAACGCGGCGGCTGACAACTTGCGGCGGGCGTGGCGCGGAGCCGCCTCCGGGGAAAGAGGAGCCGTGAATCCCAGATGATAGGCGTCGAGCAGCGCGGGATGGACGTAATATTTGCGGCACACCGCGCGCGTGTTACCCAGCCGCTCCGCCACTGCGTCGAGCGCCCGCACGATATTCCGGTCCGCCTCGCGGCGGCTGATCGCAGGTCCCATCGCACGCAACTCCACGGCAGCCACCATCGTGCCGCCCCAGGTGCGGAAATCCTTGGCCGTGATATCGCGGCCTGAGACTTCCCGGAGATAGCCGTTCACGTCATCCGATGCAATCGGCTTGCGCTTCCCGAACGCATCAAGATACTGGAATAATTCCTGGCCCGGCAGATCCTGGCAGCGCTGGACAATGCGGGAGATTCGCGGGTCGTTCACCGCCACAGAATGCTCGACCCCGCTCTTGCCGCGAAAGATGAAATGCAACATCGCCCCCTGCACCTGCACATGTTTCCTGCGCAATGTCGTCAGCCCGTAAGAGCGGTTCTCGCGGGCATATTCGTCGTTGCCGACGCGGATCAGCGTCTTGTCCAGCAGCCGCACCACTGTTCCAAGAAGTTGACGCCGGGTCAGGTCGCCGGCGCGCAGGTCGCGCTCCACGCGCTCCCGCAGCGCGGGCAGAATCTCGCTGAATTCGAGCATGCGGCGAAACTTCGACTGGTCGCGAGCCTCGCGGTAGGAAGGATGGTAACGATACTGCTTGCGGCCTCGGGCATCGCGCGCCGTCACCTGGATGTGTCCATCGTGATCCGGGCAAATCCATACGTCGGTCCACGCCGGCGGGATCGCCAGCGAGTTGAGCCGCTTGCGCGTGAGGGGATCGCTGATGAGCGCGCCATCAGCAGCGTAATAGCTCCATCCCTTGCCGGAGCGTCGCCGGCTGATGCCGGCGACACCATCGGTGACATAACGCAGCCCGGCTCGAATGGCTGCCTTGCGATGCTCGTTCGGAGAACTCACACTGCGCCTGATTTAATTACAACTTGCTTGCCATGTCATCCGGACAAAAGCTTTTCATCCCTGACTAGAACGGAATGTCGTCGTCGAAATTATCGAAACTGCCCTTTGCCGCCGCCGGCGCGGCCTTGGCAGGCGTCGCAGCGCTGCCGGATGAAGCCGCAGCGGGCTTGTTTTCCACCACTTCGAAACTGCCTGCGCCAGACTGTTTCTTGTCCAGCATTTTCATTTCGTTGGCCACGATCTTGGTGGTATAGCGATCCTTGCCTTCCTTGTCCTGCCACTTTTCAGTTGTAATTCTGCCCTCAACATAAATTTGCGAGCCCTTTTTCAGGTACTCTCCGGCGATTTCCGCAAGCCGCTTGAAAAATACAATGTTGTGCCACTCGGTCTTTTCCTGCTTCTCACCGTTCTTGTCTTTCCATGTTTCGGATGTCGCCAGCGTCACGTTGGCAACGGCCTCGCCGCTGGGCATATATCTCACCTCGGGATCCTTGCCGAGATGTCCTATCAGAATCGCTTTGTTCACCGACATGTTGCTCTCCTTTCAGGTTTTACGTTTTTCACGATTGCCCCCTCTCCAGGGGATTAATAATTGCCTTTCTCGTTTGTTCTTTCTCCCGCTTGCGGAAGAGAGTTAGAGAGAGGGGCTCTTTGCGGGAAATGGTTGGGGAGGGGTCATCACAAGTCTATCCACCGCTGCTTCATCGAATCCCTGCATGTCCACTTTCAGGCAGGCAATGTTCTCCGCTGCCACCACCATCACCTCGCGCACGCCGCTCAGTTGCGCAAGGCATCGCCGCAATTCTACCGCAACGGCGTCGCTCATTCCCGGCAAATGATACATCCTGGTGCGCACATCTGCCGGTGGCTGCATTCCGGATGCGACTACCAACCACAGCAATAGCAAAACGATGGCAAACACGAACACGGCATCGCCGCCGGCAAACTGCGTCAACGCGCCCCCCACTGACGCGCCAAAAAATGCGCCGAAGAACTGCACGCTGCTATACACGCCCATTGCCGTGCCTTTGGCGGCGAGCGGCGCAATCACGCTGATCAGCGAGGGCAGCTTGGCTTCCAGCACGTTGAACGCGGTGAAGAAAACCAGCAGCGCGGCGGTCACGCCCCACAGGCTGTGTTGCGCAAGCAGCATGACTTGCGAAACCATCGCCAATGCGATCGACAGCATGAATACCGGTTTCATCCTGCCTTTCTTTCCCGCGATGATGATGAATGGCAGCATCAGCACAAACGCCACCGCCATCACCGGCAGGTAAATTTTCCAATGCTGCGACACTTCCATTCCGTCGGCCTGCAGCAGCAACGGCACCCGCATGAACACCGACATCAATATCGCGTGCACTGTAAATATGCCGAAATTGAGACGCAGCAAATCCTTGTTGCGCAGCACTTCGCCAAAGCGTGTGCTGCTCGCTTCGGTGTCGCTATGGAAGCGCGTAATCGCCGGATCGGGAATCACGAAGCGCACCACCAGCATGGCCAGCAGTGCCAACACGCCGGTCATGGCAAAGATGCCGGGCACGCCGAGCACGCCGCCCAGCAGCGGCGACAACACCATCGACAGCGAAAAAGTGACGCCGATGGTGATGCCGATCATCGCCATCGCCTTGGTGCGGACTTCCTCGCGGGTGAGGTCGGCGGTCAGCGCCATCACCGCCGCATTCAGCGCGCCCGCGCCCTGCACCACACGCCCGATGATGACCCAGTAGATGTCGCCGGCATAAGCGGCGATGAAGCTGCCCAGCGCGAACAAAATCAGGCTGGCGTAAATCACCGGCTTGCGCCCGTAGCGGTCGGACAACCAGCCGGCCGGGATTTGCAAAATCGCCTGGGTCAATCCGTAAGCGCCGAGCGCGATGCCTATCAACAGATGGCTCTCGCCGCCGGGCAGATGTTCCGCATACAGCGCAAAAACCGGCAGGATGATGAACAACCCCAGCATACGCAAACCATAGATGCTTGCCAAGCCAATACTGGCGCGACGCTCGGTCGCGGTCATGGTGTAAACTGCATTTTGCATGGATGTATCGGAGGGCGGTAAAAGTCGCGCATTTTAACAGGTCAGCGCGCCTGCCGACAGGGTCATTCAAATTGTCGGCCTGATGTTGCCTTTGGAAATTCGGCCACTTGATAAAACTTATAAATAACTTATACTCGCGGCATGAACACCATTGAATGATCAGCCAAGTCAGTGCGGCAACTTCGCAAGATTGCGGACAAACGCAAGCGGCAAGGCATCTACGCCGAGGTACAGCAACTCGCAAATTGGCCGGATTGTCCGGGTAACATCAAGCGCCTGCAAGGCCGCGATGATTACCGGCTACGTGTCAGCGACCATCGGGTGATATTTGAAATTGACCAAAGCGGCACACCTATCATCGTCACCATCATACAAGTGGAGAAACGAAATGAACGCACCTACTAACATCCAGATTCTGAAAGACGCGAAAGGCAAACCCACCTTCGCCGTAATCCCCTACTCGGAATACCTGAGCCTGTCCAAGCAACACGCCCCGGCCATCCCCAACGCGGTGGTCAACAAAGTCATCAACAAGGACATGACGCCCATCCGCGCTTGGCGCGAACACCTCGGCCTCACCCAATCGGAAGTCGCACGCCGCCTCGACATTTCGCAAAGCGCTTACGCGCAGCAAGAAGCCAAGGAACCCGTCAGAAAAACCACCCGAGAGAAAATCGCCAAGGCATTGGGGATAGTGCCGGAACAATTGGCGATTTGAGGTTGGCTTAAGGGCGCCTCTGATTGTTATCCCCTCCTCCATGCAGGGGGAGGGATAGGGAGGGGGTAGAAACTTGGCCTCTCCACTGCTCTACCCCCCTAACCCTGCTATTCCTTGGTGTCAGCCGTTTCATCCTTGCTCTTGCCGCAGCACCAGCCACGCATGCCGGTCTGAAATTTCTCGCGCTCTTCCGGCGTCATATTTTCCAGGCGATGGCGATGCCAACGCCCATGACAGCCGTGCCCGCGAAAGCCGCCGAACAATATCTTGCTCAACAGCAACAATCCCATCGCCTGCACGTAGTCGATCTCCTTGGCACCAACAAACAATGCCGGCGCCAGCCAGTTCCACAGCGCCATCACCACCCAGCCCAATGCCGCGATGCCAACCACCACCAACAGCCCGATCTTCCAGCAATTCGATTTACAACAGTTCATGCCCATCTCAGTTCTCCTTTAAACCCAAATAATCCATTGGAAAATTCAACCCACCTTCCCCCTTAGAAAAAGGGGGATCGAGGGGGATTTTTTTATATCCGCGCGACGTATAAATCCCCCCTCACCCCCCTTTTCACCCGCAGGGGATACGCCGTGGGGTGCCCGATGCCTCCGGCATCACCCTCTCGCAGGCAAAGGGGCATGCCCCGTCATTACCCATCTCAACATTTCTTCACAAATTAAATTCGTCATAAATTACCTGGAGCCTCCCGCGTAAATGCATCACCGCATAACGCTTGCGCGCCAGCAATGTACTCACACCCACACCGCATACCAAGGCCAACTCCTTGAAGCTGCGCCCCTCCACTTCGTGGGCGATGAATACGGCGCGCTGTTCCTCCGGCAGCTCGGCCAGCGCGAAATACAACTCCTCCAGCAACACGGCCCGAGCGTAGGCCGCTTCCGGCCCGGCATCCGCCGATGGCAGAACTTCATCCAGCCAGCTCCCCTCATCACCCTCGCCAATCACATCTGGAAACTGCTGCTCTTTCTTCTTGCGAAAGCGGTCGATGATCCGATTGCGCGCCACACGGATCAGCCACGCGCCAACCTGCTCGATGGATTCCGGCAGACGGTACGCTGCCACGAACTCGTAGAACACATCCTGCAGGATGTCCTCCGCCTCACTCGCATCCGGAACACGCCGCCGGATGAAATTACCCAACCTCCCGCGCTCGCGCGAGATGGTTTCAGCGATGCGTTTATCTTGTTCGGCCATCAGCGCGTTGTAGGTCAGCGTCGTATCCATGCTAGTGAAGACGAATCAGGGTTGAAAATATTGTACGGATAGTAAAATAAGAGAAGGCGCGTTGGATTATTCAAGCTCAGGCGCTTCTTAGGTCACACTTGCTTTGGGAAATATCGTGGCCAGTTCCTGATTGTTTAATATACCCTAGCATAGCGCAGTCGCATTCTATATTGGTATGGAGTTCAACCATGGCGCTTCGATCTGTATGCATATTGGGAGGAACGGGCTTTGTCGGCCGGCATATCGCCCGCCTGCTGTGCGCGCAGGGATGGTCGGTGCGTATCCCGACCCGCAATGCGGAAAAGGCACGGCAGATGTTGTCCCCGTTGCCGGTGGAGATCGTGCGCGCCGATGTGCATGATGCGGCGCAACTCGCCGGACTGTTCGCCGGGATGGATGCAGTCATCAACCTCGTGGGCATCCTGCACGAACAGCGCGGACAGACATTCCAGCGCGCGCATGTCGAGCTGCCGCGCAAGGTGATCAATGCGGCAAGGACTGCCGGCGTGCAGCGCCTGCTGCACATGAGCGCATTGAATGCCGCAACGGATGGGCCCAGCGCCTACCTGCGCAGCAAGGGCGAAGCCGAGATCGCGGTGCAGACCAGCGGCCTGCAAACCACCGTGTTCCGCCCCTCGGTGATATTCGGGGCGGGCGACAACTTCCTGACCCTGTTTGCGAAGCTGGCGAAATGGGCGCCGCTGCTGCCGCTGGCGCGTGCCGATGCGAAGTTCCAGCCGGTGTGGGTGGAAGATGTGGCGCAGGCATTCCTGCACAGCCTCAACGACGCGACCAGCATCGGCCAGCGCTATGACCTGTGCGGGCCGCGGGTGTATCGTCTGCGCGAACTGGTCAGCTACGCCGCCGCGTGCCGTGGCCGCCATCCGCTGATCGTGCCGCTGCCCGACGCCGTGGCCTATCTGCAGGCGAGCGTGATGGAGTGGCTGCCGGTGAAGCTGATGACGCGCGACAACTTCCATTCCATGCAGCAGGACAACGTGTGCGATTGCGAATTTCCTTTCGGCATCACACCTGCCGGCATTGAAGATATCGCCCCGCAGTATCTGGCTTAGCGGGTGGTTAAGGTATTTCGATCGTGACCCCATTAGTAGTCTCGGCACAAGTTTGAACTTGTTGACTTGACCGGAGACAAAGTCCAGAATGCACTCATTGTTTCCAACAGGTTATACATCTAAATCATTATGCTGCATCAAAAAGAACAAACGGTTGAACACCGCGACTTGTATTTGGAAAGCGTTAAACGCGCTTACCAGGAAAAAGGCCGTCTAGCAACTCGCCAGGGCTTGGTCACCGAGCAATCGCAACAACTTTTTACTCGTGAAATGATGGGCAAGGTAACTGTCGAATTCAGAGATGTGAATTTTGACTGAACGCGAAGCATCCTTCACAACAGAAACCCTTAAACAACTCTTACATGCCGTTTCAGAAGATGTTGTTCTGATCGGCGGACAAGCACTTTCGTTTTGGGTCAATTATTACTCCATAGATTTAAGTCCGCATCATATTGTCGGCGCAATCAGCAGAGATGCGGATTTCCTTGGCGAGCGAAAGGATGTCAAACATATTGCTGATGGCGTATCCGGCAAAACCATCTATCCTTCCGAACACGAAATGACGGCTATCGCCGGTCAAGTCGTCATCAGGTTGGATCAAAACGAATACTTGAATATCGATGTGATCCACAGAGTTGTCGGCATTGACGCTAATGCCGTTAGAAAAAGGGCGCTTCAAGCCGAATTCGATGGTGTTTCTTTTCGTGTGATGCATCCCTTGGACGTTTTAAAAAGCCGCATTGAAAATCTTGCGACACTGCAAGACAAACAAACTCCAGAAGGCATTACTCAAGCAAATCTTGCTTTACAAGTCGCAAATAAATTCATCACTACAATAGCCGACAATATCGACGGTCAAAAATCGGCACTCAAAGCAATCGAGGCCGTCGTAAACATTGCCAAGACTTCTGCTGGATGTAAATGTGCACGTGGATTCGGTATTGATTTCTTTCAGGCCATCCCCAAAAACGCAATTAAAGATGAACAGTTTCATCAAATGCGCTGGCCACATCTTGTCAAAGAATTGGATAAATGCGCAGGGAATTGATCGGTACCTACCTGCGCAGCAAGGGCGAAGCCGAGATCGCGGTGCAGACCAGCGGCCTGCCCCTGATTATTCTGATTTAATAACTGTCCGATTGCTTTCTGAGGAAGTCAGCAGTGAAAGCGCCAGAGATCAGCAAACGCCTGCGAGCATTATCCGATCCCGTCATAGCGGAGCATGCACAACGCTACTTCAAAACGGGGAAAGGCGAGTACGGCGAGGGAGATCGATTTCTCGGCATCAGGGTTCCCGTGCTCAGGGCACAAGTCAGACAATGCGGGTCTGTTGCGCTGGAAGATATTCATGAACTGCTGATGTCCGCCTTTCACGAGGAACGTCTGTTCGCACTGCTGCTTATGGTGCGGCAATTCAGCAAAGGCGATGCGCAAGAACAAGCGGCCATCTACCGCATGTATCTGGACAATACCCGGCGCATCAACAACTGGGACCTGGTGGATAGCTCAGCCCGCCAGATCGTCGGCAGCTATCTCGAATCCAGAGACAGGAAGATACTCTACAAACTGGCACGCTCCAGCAGCATCTGGGAAAGACGCATCGCCGTCATCTCCACCTTTCATTTCATCGCCAGGCACCAGTTCGATGATGCGCTCAAGCTGGCCAAGCTGCTGCTGGGCGACGAGGCGGATCTGATACACAAGGCCGTTGGCTGGATACTCAGGGAGATCGGCAAATGCGATCTTGCCGTTGAAAAAGCTTTTTTGCAAACACACTATAAAAACATGCCGCGCACCATGCTGCGTTATGCGATAGAAAGGTTTCCAGAAACATTGCGCAAGAAATACCTAGCAGGCGGAGTGAGGTTGAATCATTAACGCGGAAACCGTGGTCTGTCCCTGATTATTTCCGCAGACTGTGGCCGGTAAGGGAGATGGTTTTTCCGGCATTGGCAGGATCATTTTTAACTTGCAGGTAGTATTCCACGGCATCCACCAACTGGTCTGCGCCGTTGATACTGGCGCCGGTGACCAACGGGATGTTTCCGTTCCAAAAGTCGTATCCAAGCGAAGGCGGCAAGAGTGAAACTTGAGTGAAATCCGTGCCCGCAAAGGAGATGACGATTTCGTTATTGACGCCAACAAAATAGGTGGCTTCAAAGCCGCTATCTTTCGTTATCCTCATTTGGATATTTTCCAGCCAGACATCCGGTGCTGGAATACGGTTAATTTCAGCGCGATTTGAAATGTACGAAGCGCCTGCCATCAAAGCATAGTCAATTAGTGATGTCGTCATGATTATTTCCCCTTAAAGAATCTGTTGCATGGACAATTTTGTGTGGATACTTCTTTCCGCTCGCAATATTTCAAACAGGCCTCTTTTGATGGCTGCCCACTAAAAAATCCTGTTCCTTCCCAACCATCCTTAACGCGAATCATTTCGCCACATCCTGTAGCTGGACCACCATCACCTGGTGTGGGCACACGCAAGATGGTTTTGTATACGGGTTGTTTGAGGCTACTGTTGATTTGTTGAACACCATCTACCGAAACGTAGCCTAGACTTTTCGCGGCTTTCTCTATATCTTCCTCGCGCCCGTTGTTCACAATCAGGTTGATCGTTTTGAACTCGACGGGCAATTCAGATAGCTGTATGCGCTGCCATTCCTTGCCGTCATATTTATAGAGCACATAAGGTGGATTCGGCCTGCCCCATTTGTTGTAGGACAAGCACAGGTTAGGCTCGACGACAAGATAAGGCGTACCATTGAGGATGTGCAACGCCAATAGGTTGAAATTGGCGCGCCCAACATCCTCGCCGTATTCGCTCGTAAAGCCGAGGGATTTGTTTGTGCCGGGTAGTGTGAATGAAATGGTGTGCTCCTTGATCGGAGAGGATTGTCCGATCTCATGCCGCCCGCCGTAACTTTGAGAACGTTTCACAATAATCTTGCTGCCGTCATGCAGCAGCACCTCCTCCTTCCAGCTCGTGCCGCCGAAACCCAGAAATCCCGCGCAGGCAGTCATGCTCACTCCCATCATCAACAGCAATCCAAGTTTCGCTATTTGCTTCAACATCCCGTGTGTGGCTCTCATGCTGCGACCCTCCATGCTTGGGCTGTCTCATGAATTAAAGGGGTCAGCATCACAATATGTTTTTGCATTTCGCATCTCCTGTTCAAAATCCAAAATCGGATTGATCCGCGACTCGCACACTCTTAGAAATGGATGAAATGAATGTGGCCAGCCAACCCAAAATAACCAATGTCGTTCGCTTCATGCTTTCATCCTCCATTCAAAGTCGTTCGCTGCACCGGGCATCCTATCATTCCCGCACAACCCCAGAAAGTAATTGTCCAGCCCGCCCCCAAGATTATCGTCACCCTCTGTCGCCACCGGAATCAAGGCCGCTGCCTGGTTGCGCAAATATGCCGCATCCCACGCCGTGCCATCATTAGAACAATCAGGGACAGACCACGGTTTGTTTACCTTGAATTCACGCCGCCATCTCTTCGACTTCGCGCTCGATCCTAGCCTTTAATTCCGCTTCGGCGATTTTCAAATCGTAGCTCAGTTGCAGATTCAGCCAGGACTGTGCATCCTTGCCGAAGTAACGCACCAGCCGCAGTGTAAACCCTTCGACAGGCTCAGGGCGAACGGACTTGGAGTTTGGAATGTGTGATCGAGCGGCGTTCTTTCACGATCTCATGCAGCCGCGTGGCGGGTACGCGCAGTGCCTGTGACAGCGCGTGGACGCTCATACACATACTCGCCACATAAATATATTGCTGGCTACCGCTCGATTACGCCGGCCGCGCATGTAGGCGAATACCCAGCGCGCGGATCACTTTCCAGATAGTGGCGAATTCCGGGTTGCCTTCGGCGGACAGCGCTTTGTACAGACTCTCACGCGCCAAACCGGTATCGCGCGCAAGCTGTGTCATGCCTTTGGCGCGCGCGATGGTGCCGAGTGCCTGCGCGATAAAAACCGGATCATCGCCCGCTTCTTCGATGCATGCTTCAAGGTAGGCAGCCACGTCTTCTTCTGTCTTGAGATATTCGGCAGTATCGTAGGGGGCGATACCCAGTTTTTTAATTGCGGATTTTTTGATCATGTTTTACTCCTTCAGGATGCGGGCCATTTCAAGCGCCCGCTCAATATCGCGGTTTTGGCTGCGCTTGTCGCCGCCGCATAACAACAAAACTATCCCCGTGCCCACGCGGGTAAAATACACCCGGTAACCTGCCCCAACGTGGATGCGCATTTCACTCACGCCTTCACCCACCGGTTTGACGTCACCCGCGTTGCCTTTTGCCAAGCGGTCGATACGCACCTGCACGCTGGACTTCGCCAGCCGGTCTTTCAGGCTATCCAGCCAACTATTAAACTCGGCAGTACGGAGTACCTTTACCATGCGCCAAGTGTATTCTATGGATTACATTCAGTCAAGGCGTGGCGTTTCGATTCGAACGCACAATCACAATCAAAGGGGATCAGCGTCGCGCGCTACGTCGCCTTCTCTTAGACTTCGCGCTCGATCCTGGCCTTCAATTCCGCTTCGGCGATTTTAAAATCGTAGCTCAGTTGCAGGTTCAGCCAGGACTGTGCAGCTGTGCTGAAGTAGCGCACCAGCCGCAGTGTAAACCCTTCGACATAACCAGCGACTTGGCTGTCGTTCTTTGACAGCTTAGTCGAATGGCTAGTAGTTTCATCAGGCTCAGGGCGAACGGGTACTAGTAAATCAATTGCTCTCAAAACCGCCGCAGGCCATCGCTGAACGTGCCGCGCGTTTCGATGCGACGGTTGTATTCATCCAACGCGTTCTTGTATTCTTCCAGCCATTGATTGCACTGCGCTTGCCGGATAAGTTCGGCTTGTTTCTGCTCCGCCGTTGGATTGAAGATAATGTTGCTCACTGTTATTCCTTAACAGCTGAACGCTATGGAGGGCAAGGAAAGGTTTCAGGCAGCCAGCGTGATAGCGTGCGTTTTTTGTTCGACGGACTGAATGAGGTCTTGAATGGCATCAACCTCCGCCGCCTCGAAATAGGATTCGCCACACTGCGAGCACACCCATGCCGGAACCTTGTCCAGGGTCAGGTAACAGACCTTCCGGTCAATATGGAACGGGGTTTCTCCCTTTTTCATTTCTCCTTGGCAGTGCAGGCATTTCATGGTGTTCTCCTTGTTTTGAAATCATCGGCCCATTCCTTTGGATGACCGGCATTTCAATATGGGTGAAGGAAACAGCAGTGGCAGTGCGCACTCGCACCAGCCAAACTGCCTGTGGCCTCTACTTTGCCGCTTCGATGAGTTCGATGTCTTTTTTCAACAAGTCGTTGACCAGTTCCGACAAGTCCACTCCTTTGGCATCGGCCTTGGCGGCGAGGTAGGTTTGCACTTTCTCATCGAGATATACCGGCAAACGGAAGACCGCATCGGGCTGGTAAAACTTGCCGCGTACACCTTTGCTGAAATCGTATCGTTCTTTCATGGTTGTCACCTCTGGCCGCTATCGCGGCATCTGTTCGTAATCATGTATTTCCTCGCGCTCGGCACGGCGAGCCGAAATGATGCGGATGCGCAGTTCCGTTTCGCTCACTTCCTCGCTGGTATGAATCACCACCAGCAGGTGGCCGTTTTCTGCATGCCCCAACGTGACCCAGCGGTCTTCGTCATCACTGTGCTCATCGTCGAAAATCGTGATTGCCAGCGGATCGCGGAACACCGTGGTAGCCAGCCAGAATGATACCTTATGCTTCTGAAAATTGCCGCGTGCCTTGTTTGCGTCCCAATCAAAATCGAAGAACATTTGCATAATCAGATCACCGTCGCTTCATTTACCGATACTGCATTCTGTGGTGTTCGATACCCAAACATCTAATGTGCGTCAAGTGTGTGCGCAACCGCACGCTGGGTCAAGTCCAGCATCATGCATCCCAATATACTTCACGACGCTTACCACACCCAATCCTCGCTTCCTGCATCCGCAGGCAGCGTCGCGAAAGGGTCAAAGTCAGTTTCAGGCTTATGACCCTCAAACCAACCAGCACGGTGAGCCTTGACTGGAGCGGTCACCAGATGATTGCCCTCCAGCCTGATGTCCACTTCGTCGCCCATTTCGCAGGCAGCCAGCAGTGTTGCGGGAATGATGACCCCACGGGAATTACCTACTTTTCTTAAACTTGTACGCATGATTTTCTCCGAACCAAATGTGGTAACGATGTTATAACAATATATTATAGTGCGAGCGCAAGCCCAACAGAAGCCTAAGCAGCAATTCAAGTAAACAGGGCACCTCTATTAATCCAAACTTCGTCGCGATACGGCGTTGCTCAAGAAATTTTAACGCTTACATATCAAACATATGCGGCGCGCTAAAATTTCTTT
>JANLIB010000185.1 GCA_024653675.1 Gallionella sp.
CCCCTCATCCCCTGCCCTTCTCCCGCCCGCGGGAGAAGGGAGTATTCGTATGTCGCCGTTCAGCAGTATATTTGTCGTAAATTATGGAAAGCTCAATAAAAGGACATCATGGATCAGTTGCAGAAAATCATCGAACAATCCTTCGAGCACCGAGCCGACATTACTCCGCACAATGCGGATGCCCGGCTCAAGGAGGCTGTCGATAGCGTGATCGCCCAGCTCGACCAGGGCAAGTTGCGCGTCGCGGAAAAGATTGATGGACAATGGGTGACCCACCAGTGGCTGAAGAAGGCCGTGCTGCTGTCGTTCCGCCTGGAAGACAACGCCTTCATCAAGGGCGGCTTTACCAACTACTACGACAAGGTGCCGTCCAAATTCGCCGATTACAACAGCCGCGATTTCCGCGAAGGCGGCTATCGCGTCGTGCCGCCCGCAGCGGCGCGCAAAGGGGCGTTTATTGCCCGAAACGTGGTGCTGATGCCTTGTTACGTGAACATCGGCGCGTATGTGGACGAAGGCACCATGGTGGACACCTGGGCGACAGTGGGCTCCTGTGCGCAGATCGGCAAGAATGTGCACCTCTCCGGTGGCGTCGGCATCGGTGGCGTGCTGGAACCGGTGCAGGCCAATCCGACCATCATCGGCGACAACTGTTTTGTCGGCGCGCGCTCGGAAATCGTGGAAGGCGTGATCCTGGAAGACAACGTGGTGATCTCGATGGGCGTGTTCATCGGCCAGAGCACAAAAATTTATGACAGGGAAACCGGCGAGGTGAGTTACGGACGCGTACCCGCAGGCTCGGTCGTGGTCAGCGGCAGCTTGCCTTCCAAAGACGGCAGCTATAGTCTTTACTGCGCTGTCATCGCAAAGAAAGTGGACGCCAAGACCTTGTCAAAAGTCGGGATCAACGAATTGCTGCGCGGGATTTGAAAGTAGGATGGGTGGAGCGAAGCGATACCCATCACCACGGTAACTAATGATTGATGGGTATCGCTTCGCTCCACCCATCCTACCAACGGGAGAAACCATGATCATCACACCATTGCTGAAACTGGCCACCGAAAAACAGGCCTCGGATCTGTTTTTCTCGGTCGGCGCGCCGGTCAATATCAAGATCGAAGGCGTGGTCATGCCGGTCAATGCGCAAAAACTCGATGGCGAGATGATCAAGCGCATCGCCTATGAATTGATGGGACCGACAAGGACTTCCAGGTTTGAAACTGACATGGAGATGAATTTCTCCCTGCGCGTGGAGGAAACCGGAAATTTTCGCATAAATGTTTTCAGGCAACGCGGCAGCATCAGCTGCGTAATCCGCTGCATCAGAACGCATGTTTTGCCCGCGGAGCAGTTGAACCTTCCGGATATAGTCAACAAGCTGATCATGGAAAAGCGCGGACTGGTGCTCGTGGTCGGCTCGACCGGATCCGGAAAATCGACCACCCTCGCCTCCATGATCCAGCATCGCAATACTTCGCACCCAGGCCACATCCTCACCATAGAAGATCCGCTCGAGTACCTGTTCCGCCACGACAAGTGCATCGTCAATCAACGCGAGGTCGGCACAGACACACTGACTTATGAAGACGCATTGATTAACGGCATGCGCGAAGCTCCCGACGTGCTGATGATAGGCGAGGTGCGGGATCGCGATACCCTCAAGCACGCGCTGGTCTTCGCGCAAACCGGACATCTGTGCCTGACCACTTTGCACGCCAACAACAGTTATCACGCGATGAATCGTATCGTGAACTTTTTCCCGATCGACTCGCGCAGGAGCGTCCTGGCCGATTTGTCGATGTGCCTGCGCGCAGTCATCTCGCAGCGCCTGGTGCGGAACGCGCAGGGCAAACAAGTGCCGGCCGTGGAAATTCTGCTGAACACCTCACTGATAGCCGACCTGATCAAGAACGATGAGATCGACAAGATCCGCGACGCCATCGAAAGGAGCGTTTCAGCCGGTTCGCAGACTTTTGAGCAGGCGCTATACAAACTGTTCAAAAGCGGGCAGATCACCAAGGATGAAGCCATGCGCAACGCCGATTCGGCAAGCAATCTGGCCACCCTGGTCGATTTCTCGGAGCGCACCAACACCAACATCAAAGTCCCTGCATTCGACCCCGGCCAGGACGCCCCGAAGAGCCCGGCGCCGCAAGCCAATTTTGGCGATATCAAGCTCAATCTGGATGGAAAAAAATGAAGCTGCATGTCATCCTAGTGTTTAATTGCATAACTACATGACAGTATCTGTAGGTCGGGTTAGGCGCGTTTTTTTGCGCCGTAACCCGACGTTTGCGCCAAATCACGTCGGG
>JANLIB010000106.1 GCA_024653675.1 Gallionella sp.
GCTCAATTACGAAGCGGTCGAGCAAATGGCCGAATACAAGCTGGGGCAGTCCACCTGCGTCGGCATCGGCGGCGATACCGTCACCGGGACGGATTTTCTGACCGTGATGCGCGCCTTCAAGGACGACCCCGATACCGAGGCGGTAGTGATGATCGGCGAGATCGGCGGTAGCCAGGAGATTGAGGCCGCCGCCTGGGCCAAGGAATATCTTGGCAAGCCGCTGGTTTGCTTCATCGCGGGGATCACCGCCCCGGCACGGCGACGCATGGGCCACGCCGGCGCTGTGATCGCCGGCCCGGACGACACCGCCGCGGCTAAAATGGAACGCATCGAGGCGCTCGGCGCCTACGTCGTGCGCAATCCGTCAAAGATCGGTGAGGCCGTGCACCGGGCGGTGCAGTAGTGTCTTCACACTTATTTAGATAATTTTGTGATCTGACCCTGATTCTTGGTCGAATGGCTGCAATCGGCTGTCACAAGCTGCCACTCGTGCCGCTCCTGTGGTTTTCCCAATAGCGGTCGCCCGAGTAAAATAATCATGGATTGTTCTTGCCCGTAGCAAGTTCGTCATCCATGCTTCGGTCTAGCATTATCCCCTGAATAGAGATTTCGTTTGAAAGCACTGTATGAAAATTGTATCGCTGCAATTGTCCAACATTCTGAGCTTCAGATACTTCGATAACATTGAAAGTGCCGAGAAGATCAGCTTTGGTGACGATCTAAATATCATCATTGGGGAGAACGGCTCAGGTAAATCAACGGCTCTAGAGGTCATAAATTTCCTGTTCAGGCGCGTTCTCTATAAACAGTACAACCTAAATCAAGACCTATACACTCAGCGGAATAGGATCAGCGCTGATCAACGAAAACAGATTCTCCTGCCTGCAAACAATCTTTCGTATGATGGTTTTAGACTTGATCCTAATTGGAATACAGAAGACCGCTCCCAAACAATCCGTATTGTGGTTAAGCTAGACGAGATCGATAAAAAGAATATTCAGTACCTGCAAGAAAAGCGAGTCACTTTAGCGCCATGGGTAGGGCGTTACACCACTCGGGGCGAGACTGCTGCATCAGACTACAGCGAAATATACACTCTCGATATCATTCTAAATCGAAATGGAAAAACGTTCTCCGTCCAACCTCGGGACTGTGCGCAAGATTTTGGGTATGAGTACCTCACGGATTACAATTTTTACAAAGATACCATCGCTCTCTACAATTTAGAGAACTTGGTAAATCCGATCGAAACGCTCTACGAGTCATTCACTCTCATCAGCAGTTACCGCAACTACCACGCTTTCAATGTCTCCATAAGCCTGCGCGACCACCACCCTGCCGTGCAGATTCAGCAAATTCGGAGTGCTGACTATACAAGGAGTCTGAACGCCAACGATAACTCGGAGCCAGCGATTTTCGCGCTTGTTCGCCTCCGAGTTGCCGAGAAGCACTTTGGCTTAATCTCAAAAAAGATGGACGAGGCGGAATGCGAGGCTGCTGCTAATGCACTGCCGTTCATAGTGGAGATCAACAAACGTCTTCGCATCGTCAATCTTATGTGCAAAATCAAACTTCTTGACCTTCGCACCTGGCAATACAGTTTTGAGTTTCTAGACCTGCGAAGAAACAAGACCATTGCGGACATTAATAGCCTCAGTGCTGGGCAGAAGTCTATTACTCATCTGGTCTTCGAGGCCTACGGAAGAGGCGATCTAAAAGGTGGACTCGTGATCATCGATGAGCCAGAAATTCATTTGCACTATCAGTTCCAGCATGAGTACCTACAGGTAATACGAGAGCTGAACAAACACCAGAGCTGTCAGTATATTCTGGTTACGCATTCCGAAGCACTCATAAACTCGGCAACAATTAGCAGTGTACGGCGGTTCAGTCTCAACACCGACGGATACACAGAGATGCGATTCCCCAAGCTTACGGCGGAGCAGAAGGTCTTGATTCGTATTCTCGACAATACGAGATACCGTCTTGAATTGCAACCCCGCGCATAGCGAAATTTGCATCAAACGGTTTGCCTGACTTCACCACCCCGTAGATCAGATGCGCGAGCTTGCGCATCGCGGCTCCCACCACCGCCTTCGGTGCCAAACCGTTCGCTTTCATTCTGGCGCCAAAGACTTGCAGAATCGGATTGTAGCGCAGCGCCACCAGCCCTGGCATGTACAAGGCTTTCCGCAAACCGGCATGTCCGGATCGAGAGATCATTGTGCGTCCCTTGACCGAGCTCCCGGACTGCCGCTGGCGCGGGCATATCCCGATGAAGGCCGCCAACGCTTTACCGTTGGCAAAGCGGCGCAGATCACCCGCATACGCCAACACCTTCGCCACGGTGGCCTCGCCAATGCCGGGAATGCTGGCGATCAGCTCGGCATCCTGTTTGAGTTCCGGGTGGCCGTCGATATGGTCGTTGATGTCGCGTTGCAGTTTTGCGATCTGCTTATCGAGCCAGGCGATGTGACTTTTAACGTTGGGTAAAACGGTGGTCTCTGCGCTGGCGTGATGTGCTTCCAGTCGGTTGGCTTCCTGCTGACGCATGTCCTTCAAGGCTTGC
The DNA here is from genome assembly GCA_024653675.1 of Gallionella sp. Lineage (GTDB taxonomy): Bacteria > Pseudomonadota > Gammaproteobacteria > Burkholderiales > Gallionellaceae > Gallionella. Next base: position 2,570 of record JANLIB010000106.1, read on the forward strand.
AACCGTTCGACCAGAGCGCGCAGTTGCCGGTAGGCCGGGCTCGGAGGCGTCCAGACGCTGGGGCGCATGGCCGCACAGAAGCGTGCCAACAACGCCGCATCCGCCCGGTCGGTCTTGTTGCGCGCCAATTCGCTTATGGCAAAGCCTTTGATGCGGGCGGGGTTGACGACGCTGACGATCCAGCCGAAACCGACCAACGCCAAGGCGACCTGTTCGCTGTAAGGCCCGGTGGCTTCCATGCACAGATGGCTGCTGTCACAGACCGCACCACGTTCTTGCAACCAGGCATTGAGCAGGGCAAAACCTGGCCGATCATTACTCACCACTTTGGATTTGATCTTGCCGTTGATCAGCACGGCGCAATCAAGTTTACTTTTTGAAACATCAATTCCGACAAATACCGATATGACTTGCGTGGCCTCGTTCATCGTTTTAACCTTCCTCGTATGCAGGCTCTGGCGCGGGCGTTGCCGTGCTGGCCCAAGTTACCGTTCGGTTTGTGAGAAACGAGAAATGAGCCGGGGCACCTATCTGACCCACAGGCTTGGCCCAAAGGGGTTGGCCTTAAGTCTTGCCGGTGTCTCCCGACGCAGCCTGCTCAATCACGCCGGAGAGTTTACTCTCAAGGCTTTCGAGGTTGGCAAGGGGAGGATACGAGGTCTTGCATTAACACATCGATCAAGTCGTCAGAGTTGTTGAAATCTTAAACGCTCACCCCATTCCACAACGGCAGCACCACCACGCGCAGACAGGTGTGCGCGGCGCGCAACACTCCGTTGCTGCGCAAGTGGCGGTGCGCCTTAGCTCGTTAGACCAAAGCAAGCAGTCGCCTT
>JANLIB010000187.1 GCA_024653675.1 Gallionella sp.
AGCGTTTCCACCAATGGATTGCCTCGGCGGATTGGTGGATACGCGCTGCGCGCTTTATCCACCCTACGTTTTTTGGTTCCGGCTTGTCCGGCTTAGGGCACCTCTAATAATTCAGAGTTCGCCTAAATGCAAGGCGCACAAAAAATTTGCGGGCATCCGCTGCGCGACACGCGGAAGTTTCAATACTTGCCATGTGCAGTTCACCAGGTCTACAATGCTGCTACTTTTGTAGCAACAGCTAATTGGAGGACCATCATGGGAATGCCAGTCAGGATCGATGACACACTGTATGAACAAGCACGCACCGAAGCGCAGGTCGAGCACCGCACCATTGCCGGTCAGATCGAGTATTGGGCGACAGTGGGACGTGCCGCGCTCGACAACCCGGATTTGCCTGTCAGTTTTGTAACGGAAGCGCTGGCTTCGATGCGAGAGCCGCGCAATCAATCCATGCCCTTCGAGCCACGCTGTCGCAAGACATGATTTACGAAGTTCTTCAGACACGACGATTCTCACGCCAGTACAAGAAACTGCACGATAACGTAGCGATTGATGTGGATGCGGCAGTCACCACCATTGCGGGGAAGCCCTCCATCGGTGAGCGCAAGAAAGGCGATCTCGCCGATTTATTGGTCTACAAATTCCGCAGCCAGGGACAACTTTATCTGCTGGGCTACACCACCGGCGAAGGTGTGCGGCTGGTTTATCTGGAAGCCATCGGCCCGCACGAAAATTTCTATCGCGATCTAAAACGCTGATCCGGTTATGGATACTTTATGAAACCAGGCGCCCACCGCCCGGAAAAGCATCCCGCCCAATCACTCAAATGCCGCCCAGATGCTGACGATCATCGTCTTGTCGCGCCTGTCGTCGAGCGCCTTGAAAATGCCCAGCCGCACGGTGGCCGGCAGCATATAGGCCAGCGTCATATCCAGCCTTGCCTCGGCGCCGACCGATCGCTTCAAATCCTTGCGCTGAAAAACATCATCCCACGCATTGCCGGCTTCGGCAAAAACGGCGCCGTGCAGCCGCTTGAAAAAGAACGGGGTGTTTCCTGCGCCCATCTCGATGTTCCGCACCGGAAAACGGTATTCGGCGCTTGCCAGCCCGACCTTCTGCCCGCGGTACTGGTTGACCGGATAGCCGCGCAGATAAACGTTGTTATCATTGATGTTGATGGTCATATCGCCGGGATTGTCGCCGCCCAGTTTAAAGGCGCGCTGCGCGATGACATCGCCGGTTGATTTTCCCGCATAGCCGCGTAACAACAGGACATGGTGATCGAAGGGAAAATCGATATATTCATGCCAATCGGCGCTGTATTTTTTCAGGTTGAAATCGCTGCCGAGTTTCCTGTCGAGCTGCTCATAGCCGAGCTCGATATTGCGGCCATCCTCGGGGCTGATCGAATAACCATAGCTCATGGCGTTGTTGAAAAGATAACTTGCCCTGCCGGAAACAAGCCTGCCTTGCGCCGGTATCGCCCCGTCGTAGCCTCCCCACGGCGGCACTCGCGCAAGGCCGGTTACGTTTTTACGCTGATAGCCGAGAACCCATGCCTGCTGCCGGTCCAGTTCCAGCAAGGGAAAGGTCAGGGAAGCGTCCAGCATGCGGGCGCGCTCGACGTAATCCCCCTGCGCGACAAAACCCTGTTTCTGCTCAAACAACTTTGCATGGCTTGTGTCCAGGTCCTGCGCCCGCAATTTCAGGCTGGGGAACCAGCCATCGTAGACGTAATTGAAGTCATACCAGGTGCGCTGTTTCGACGGGCCATACAGCGCGCTCAGGGTATAGCTGTGGCGCATGACTGCATCCACGCCGAAGGTAAACAGTCCGCCCAGCGCGCCGCTGTAGGAACTGTAAGCAAAATTGGGCAGCCACAAATGCGGGTACAGGGTAGGCAAGGGATTGTATGAACTTTCCTCGGCGCTAACCGCCTTCTCATCGTAATGCATCACCGGATACGGGTCGCGGTAACTGTCCGCCGTTTTCCATGCAGCGTGTTTGTTGTCCAGGACGTGAATGTCAAAACCGCGTGAACTGTAATTGGCAAACGCAATCCCGCTGCCATCCGGCGTGACCGAGGGCATGAAAGCGCCGCCCAGCACATTGCTGACCTGGGAGATTTGTTTGCCGGCGAGATCGTACACATAGAGGTTGAAAATGCCGCTGCGGTCTGAGGAAAAATAAATGCTGCTGCCGTCCGCGCTCCACACCGCGCCCCCGTCGATGGCGCGGTCGTGCATCAGTTCCTCAATCCTGTTGCCCCGGCTGTCGAGTATCCAGATATCCTTGTATCCATCCGGATGCCTGACGCCGGCCACGATCTTCAGCCCGTCAGGGCTGAAGCGCGGAGTTTCAAACTGGAGATCGCTCTCTTCCGTGAGCCAGTTGATTTCCTCGACGCGAGCTGTTCTTTCAGGCAGCAGCGGCATGGTTGCGAGCCTCGTCTTGCCGAGCCGGTTGACCACGAATACCAGACTGGAGCCATCCGGCGACGGAGACGGGTCGCGGGCGCGCAGATGCCGGGTAAGGCGAATTTCCTTGCGGCGCTCCAGATCAAAATAATAGATGTCGTTGTAAAGATTGGCGTTGCGAACCATCTCGATCCGGGTGAAATAGAATCCCTTGCCATCCGGCCTCCAGCTGATGCTCTGCGCCGACGCGGTCGCATTATCGAGAAGCTTGCGGTCATCGCTGCCATCCAGGTTCATCAGGTGTATCGCAGGATGCTCATCGGCGTTTCTCGCTGCATAAACTATCCGTTTGCCATCCGGAGAAATCGCCGGCGCAAGATTCATGTAGCCGCCCTTGTTGGTGTCATTCGGGGTCAGGGCGCGCGATGCGCTCAAACCCTGCGCGAGCACTTTCTGCCTGTCCGCGTCATAACGGACATCGAGTTCGCTTTTCCATTCGTCCCACAATTCGGAATAATTGCTGCCCAGCGTGCGGCGCGCCGTGCTGCTTACCAGGAACGGCCACCAGCGCCCGCTGTATTCGAGCGAGAGATCGGCCAGCTTTTCGCGTCCGTATTTTTTTGCGATGAATCCGGTAAAGCCGCCCCCGAACAAATAGGGGACGTACCCATCCGGAAACTTCTCAGTGTAGTTCGCCGCATGGCTGATGTCCGGAAAGTTGTTTTCCAGCACCGCCATGCGCAACACCATGTCTGATACGGGCGACCGGTTGCGTCCGCCGCCGGTCAATTCGGTTTCCTCATACACCGCCAGGCCTTCGATCAACCAGACCGGCTGGAACATGTTGGGAAAATACAGGTTGCCGAATATGTTTTGCAGCACTTCCGGAAAACTGTTCACCATATCTATCTGGACAATGTGCGTGTATTCGTGGGTGATCAACAGCCGCATCCAGTCGTCATAATTGCCGGCGCCGAATATGGATTCGCCGTGCGGCTGGGTGATGAAAAGCGTGATCAGGTTATAGGGCAACGGTGTCGCCCATCCATTGGCGTCGTCGAGCGCATCGAGAAGAACGATATTGGTGCGCTCATGCGGCTGCGACTTCATGCGCGGCGCCAGCCGTGTATGCACGTCCTCGGCAAGCGCGGCCACCCGCTTTGCCAGAGCTTCTTCTCCCTGGTGAAAGTGGACCAGGAAATGCGGGGAGCTCAGCGTGCTCCAGGAAAATGACGGGTCGGTTTTTGCGTAACCAGCGGGCAGATAAAAAAAGCACAGCAGCAGGAACAGCCTTTTGATGCGCCGGGATGCCCCGGAGGAAAACAGCAACATGACAATCACCCCCGCAAGATCGAGATTTCCAACCTATCCGTTAACCGATCAGGTTGGCGCGATATAATTCTGACCGGATAAATTGGAAAGCACCAGACATGTTTGAAGTTATCGTATTGGCTGTCGCGCTGAGTATGGATGCCTTTGCCGTTTCCATCGGGCTGGGCGCCAAAGGAAGCACCCGCGGATTGGGATTGAAGGCCGGCCTGTACTTCGGCGCCTTTCAGGCATTGATGCCCTTCATCGGTTACCTCGGCGGCAAGGGGGTTTTAGGCTGGATCGATGCCTACTCTCACTGGATCGCCTTCGGATTGCTGGCGCTTGTCGGCGGAAAAATGATCTATGAAGGCTTGCACGAAGGCATAGAAGAAGACATCGCGGCCATCACCAACAAGATGATGCTGGTTCTGGCCATCGCCACCAGCATCGATGCCATGGCCGCCGGCTTCACCCTGACCCTGCTGGACATCAATGCCTACCTGGCCTGCCTGATCATCGGCGTAACGACTTTCGCATTCAGTTGGCTCGGCGTGCAGATCGGCAAAAGCAGCGGCACCTGGCTTGAAAACAAGGCCGAGATTTTCGGCGGCACGGTGCTGATCCTGATCGGGATCAAGATGCTCGTCTTTTGACAATATCGGGGCTTGCGGCGATTGGTGATATTGATGAACAGGTGGTTTGTGCCACTATGTTTAGCTCAACATAGTGGCACCTATGTGTAGAAGCAAACTATGTGCAGTTCAAAATGGCAGTGGCTAAGAAGCTGGATTCTATTGGGCCAAGGGGCTTGCCGCCTCCTATTATCTTGA
>JANLIB010000145.1 GCA_024653675.1 Gallionella sp.
GCTCAAGGAAGTCGGGCGCATCAACAAGCCGGTGATCCTCAAGCGCGGCATGTCGGCGACCATTTCCGAATGGCTGATGTCGGCGGAATACATCGCGGCCGGCGGTAACCACAACATCATCTTCTGCGAACGCGGCATCCGCACTTTCGAAACCGCCTATCGCAATGTGCTGGACGTGACTGCGATCCCGGTGCTGAAAAAAGAGACCCACCTGCCGGTGATCGTCGATCCTTCCCATGCCGGCGGCAAGGCGTGGATGGTGCCGGCGCTGTCGCAGGCCGCGATCGCCGCAGGCGCTGACGGCCTGCTGGTCGAGATGCACCCGAATCCCTGCGATGCCTGGTGCGATGCCGATCAGGCGCTGACTCCGCAGGAATTGAAGAAGCTGATGGGCAAACTGGGCGGGATCGCCAACGCAATCGGGCGTAGTCTGTAGGGGCGGGTTTGAAACCCGCCCGTACGTTGGTTTGAAACCCGCCCGTACGTTGGTTTGAAACCCGCCCGTACTGGGGTATCCATGACACAACCACAATTCAATAAAATCGTCATCTTCGGCGTCGGCCTGATTGGCGGATCATTTGCGATGGCGTTGCGTAAGGCCAAGGCTGTCACCGAGGTGGTGGGCTTCGGACGCAGCGCACAGCCGCTGGTGCAGGCCAAGCAACTGGGTGTCATAGACCGCATAGGCAAGGATGTGGCCGGCGAAGTCGGCGACGCCGACCTGGTGTTGCTGGCGACACCGGTCGGGCAGATGGCGGGTCTGATGGCGCAAATCGCCCCGCACCTGGGAACTCAAACAATCATCACCGACGGCGGAAGCACCAAGGGCGACGTGGTGCGCGACGCCTATGCGCAACTGGGCGGCAAGGTGGCGCAGTTCGTCCCCGCCCATCCCGTTGCAGGCGCCGAGCTGAGCGGCGCGTCAGCGGCGCGCTCCGATCTTTTCCAGTGGAAAAAGGTCGTGTTGACTCCGTTGCCGGAAAACAGCGCCGGGTCGGTGGCGCTCGTGCGCCATGCATGGGAGCTGTGCGGCGCCATGGTGAGCGAGCTGACCCCGGCGCAACACGACGAGATATTCGCCGCAGTGAGTCATTTGCCACATTTGCTGTCATTTGCGCTGGTGCACGACATTGCGAAGCGCGACAACCGCGACCTGCTGATGTCATTCGCCGCCAGCGGCTTCCGCGATTTCACCCGCATCGCGGCCAGTTCGCCGGAGATGTGGCGCGACATCTGCCTTGCAAACCGTGATGCCATGCTGAGGGAATTGCAGATATACATCGCAGAGTTGAACCAGATGAGCGCTGCGCTCGCCGGCCGCGATGCGGAAAAGCTTGAACAGATATTTCGTACCGCGCAGGAGTTGCGATCCGGCTGGACAGAAAAGTGAAATATTATTGCGGGGGCGTGATAAATCACGCCCCTGTCGGGTTATTTGACCGGTAATTGCGACGCAGCAAAAAATTAAGGCAATGATGAACCGTATGTCAAGCAAGCAACTTTGGTGGCTGATCATTGCCGTCACAGTGATCTGGTTTTCCAATCTCGAATATCGCATCCTGATCAAGCCTGATGAGGGCCGCTACGCCGAGATCCCGCGCGAGATGGCGGCGAGCGGTGACTGGACGACGCCGCGCCTGAACGGCCTCAAGTATTTCGAAAAACCGCCGCTGCAATACTGGGCGACGGCCACCGCCTACACCTTGTTTGGCGAGCACCAATGGACTGCGCGCCTGTGGACGGCGCTGACCGGCTTTGCCGGCATCCTGCTGGTGTGGTTTGCCGGGTTGCGTTTGTTCGGGCGCGAGGCCGCCAACTATGCCGCGATGCTGGCGGGCAGCAGCATGCTGTATGTGCTGATGGCGCACTTCAATTCCCTGGACATGGGAGTCACGTTCTTTCTGACGCTGGGCATCGCCGGTTTGCTGCTCGGACAGACACAGACAGACACCGGAAAACAGCGCAACTGGATGATGCTGGCATGGGCCGGGCTTGGCCTGGCTGTAATGAGCAAAGGCCTGATGGGTTTGGTGTTGCCTGGCGCCGCGCTGTTCATATACATGGTAGTGCAGCGCGATTTTTCAGTGCTCAGGCGTATGCACTGGCTGCCGGGGATGGCGGTGTTTTTGCTGATCACCGCGCCGTGGTTCTATCTGGTGATGAAAGCCAATCCGGAATTCTTTCACAAGTTTTTCATTTACGAACACTACCTGCGCTTTACCACCCAGGTGCATGACCGCTATCAGCCCTGGCATTACTTTGTCCAGATACTGCTGCCGGGCATGTTGCCGTGGACGCTGCTGATGTTCGACACGCTGATGCGCACATGGAAGGCTGGCGCGCGCGCAGCTAAAGTCTTTAGCGCCGAGCGTTTCCTGCTGATCTGGCCGCTGTTCATTTACTTTTTCTTTTCCATATCCAGCTCAAAATTGCCATCATATCTGTTGCCGATGTTCCCTGCGCTGGCGCTGCTTATGGGCAGGCAATTGGCGGTAATGAGCGCGCGCAGATTATTCTGGCTGATTGCTCCGGTATTGCCGCTGCTGCTGCTGGGGCTGGCGCTTATGCCCTATGCTGCGCGGCTGGCGGATACGCCGCTGAAAGCCCAGGGTTACAGTGAATACGCATGGTGGCTGGCTGCCGCTATGCTTGTCTGGTCGCTGGGGATGATTGCGGCGCTGGTATTGCTGTGGCGCTCGAATTCTGCCCGGGATCACAAGCCAATGGCGGTACTGGTGCTGGCGATAAGCACCTTGATTGCCGCACAGATCGGCACGTCCGGCTACAACACGATAGCGAAGGAGCGCTCCGCTTACTTCATTGCCGATGCGATACGTCCTTACGTCAAGGCGGATGAGCCATTCTATTCGGTGGCCACCTACGAACAGACCCTGCCGTTTTACCTGAAGCGCACCTTTACCCTGGTGCAGTATCAGGATGAGATGGCATTCGGTATCATGCAGGAACCGCAGCGCTGGATTCCCGATATCGCCGGTTTCGCGAAGGTCTGGCAGGCGCAACCGGCGGCGCTGGCGATCATGCCGGTGTATATGTATGCGCAACTCAAGCAAATGGATTTTGCGATGAAAATCATTTATGAAGATACGCAATTCATCGTGGTGAGCAAACCATGATGATTCCTGGGGGTTTCAAATGAACCTGGTCAGTTTCAGCCTGATCTTCGCCGGCGTGATGCTCAACGCTGCCGCGCAGATATTGATGAAGGCAGGCACCAATGCGGTGGGTTATTTCGAGTTCAGCAGCGAGAACATCCTGCCGATAGGCTGGAAGCTGGCCACCGAATGGCACATCGCCGCCGCGCTGTTCTGTTATGCGCTCAGCGTGATCATCTGGATACTTGCGCTGTCACGTGTCCCGGTCAGCATCGCTTTCCCGATGCTGTCGATGGCTTACGTGGTGAATGCCGTGGCAGCCTGGTACTTGCTGGGCGAAGCCTTCAGCCTGACCAAAGTGGCCGGCATCGGCGTGATCATACTCGGCGTGATCATCATTTCGCGGGCTTGAATTTCATAAAGACATTTGTCCACGAAAGACACGAAAAGCACGAAAAGGATAAACGGATGTATGCGGTGTTGTGTTAGGGATAGCCTGCAATTTCCGCCTGAAATTATGATTCTGGAGCAATAAGTTATTTTGATTTTTTCGTGCCTTTCGTGTCTTTCGTGGACGGTTTGTTTCACTAGTTCTGAATAATTTTACGGACACATCCATGGATGCTTTCCTTCCCTTTTCCAAGCCGACCATAGACGAAGCGACCATCGCCTCTGTGGCGGAGGTGCTGCGTTCCGGCTGGATCACCAGCGGTCCGAAGGTGCAGGAATTCGAGAAGCAATTGTCAGCATATTTCGGCGGACGCCCGGTGCGCACCTTCAACTCCGGCACCTGCACCATGGAGACTGCGTTGCGCATCGCGGGCATAGGCGCAGGCGACGAAGTCATCACCACGCCGGTCTCGTGGGTGGCGACCGCCAATGTGATACTCGAAGCCGGCGCGACACCGGTGTTCGCCGACATCGACCCGGTCACGCGCAACATCGATCTGGACAAGGTCGAGGCCGCGATCACCAAGCGCACCAAGGCCATCATCCCGGTGTATCTGGCCGGCAAACCGGTGGATATGGACAGGCTGTATGCGATCGCGACCAAACACAAACTGCGCGTGATCGAAGATGCCGCACAGGCGATCGGCTCGACCTGGAAGGGCAAGCCTATAGGTTGGTTCGGCGACTTTGTCTCGTTCAGCTTTCAGGCCAACAAGAACATCACCACCTCAGAAGGCGGCTGTCTGGTGCTGAACAATGAAGAAGAGGCAAATCTCGCGGAAAAATACCGGCTGCAAGGCGTGACACGCAGCGGTTGGGACGGCATCGAAGTGGATGTGCTGGGCGGCAAATACAACATGACCGACATCGCCGCCGCGATCGGCCTGGGGCAGTTCGCTAAATTGAATGACATCACCGCGCAACGGCGCAAACTGGCGCGCCATTATTTCGCGACGCTGGGCAAGGATTTCGAGAAGCAGACCGGCGCGCAACTACCGCCAAAAGATTTTGAAATGACCAACTGGCACCTGTTCCAGATCGAGCTGCCGGAGCGCATCACCCGTTCCAAGTTCATGGAAAAAATGAAAGCGCACAACATCGGCATCGGTTTCCACTACGCGCCCATCCACCTGTTCAAGCTGTATCGCGCACGGGGCTTCAGGGAAGGCATGTTCCCGGTCGCCGAGCGCGTCGGCAAACAGATCGTCTCGCTGCCGATGTTCTATGCGATGAACGAGAGCGATGTCGAGCGCACGTGTATGGCGATGCGCGAGGTGTTGGCAGGAGCGTAGCGTGCGCTGTGCGCACGATTTCTGAATTATGTCGTGCGCATAGTCCGCGTAGGGCGCAATAACCAACGGGCATTGCGCCGTATGTGTCTTTCATAAACATCCGGTGCAATGCGCTACGCTTATTGCACCCTACGATATTCCCGATTTCGTTATCCGCGCCTCATGCGGTAAAATGTCGCCCTTATGAGCTCCATTAATCTTTCCGTCGTCATCCCCGTCTACAACGAAGAACATGGCTTGCAGGCACTGTTTGATCGCTTGTACCCGGCGCTGGACAAGCTCGGCATCACCTATGAAATCTTGTTCGTCAACGATGGCAGCCGCGACCGTTCTGCGGCGATCCTGCGCGAGCAATTCCAGAAGCGTCCCGACGTGACGCGGGTGATTTTGTTCAACGGAAATTTCGGCCAGCACATGGCGATCATGGCGGCATTTGAACACTCGCGCGGCCAGCGCATCGTCACGCTCGATGCAGACTTGCAGAATCCGCCGGAGGACATCGGCCTGTTGCTGGCGAAGATGGACGAGGGGCACGATTACGTCGGTTCGATACGCCGCCAGCGCAGCGACAGCCTGTGGCGGCATGTGGCGTCAAAGGCGATGAACGGGCTGCGCGAGCGCATCACGCGCATCAGGATGACCGATCAGGGCTGCATGTTCCGCGCCTATGACCGCCGTATCATCGACGCGATCAACAGTTGCAGGGAGGTGAACACCTTCATCCCCGCATTGGCCTATACCTTTGCGCGCAACCCTGCCGAAGTGGTGGTGGGGCATGATGAGCGCGCGGCGGGCGAGTCGAAATATTCGCTGTACAGCCTGATCCGCCTGAACTTCGATCTGATGACCGGGTTTTCGCTGGTGCCGTTGCAGATATTTTCGATGCTGGGGATTGCGATATCCGTGCTGTCTGCTTTCTTCGTTGTGTTCCTGTTCGTGCGCCGTCTGATGATCGGCCCGGAAGCGGAAGGGCTGTTCACGCTGTTCGCCATTGCATTTTTCCTGATCGGCATCACGCTGTTCGGCATCGGGTTGCTGGGCGAATACATAGGACGCATTTACCAGCAGGTGCGCCACAGGCCGCGTTTTCTGGTCGAGGCAGTGCTGGAAAGCAGGAGTGAGGATTGAGGATCGAGGATCGAGCTAAAAGCAAAGGGGTGAGGGATGCTCAATCCTCGATCCTCGGTCCTCGATCCTCTGCTGTCGTTTTTGCTTACCACAATGTAGGCGTCCGCTGCCTGTCCGTTCTGCTGGCGCACGGTGTGAATGTCGCGCTGGTAGTGACGCACCGCAATAATCCCAGTGAAACCATCTGGTTCGACAGCGTGGCCGAGCTGGCCGTGTTGCACGGCATCCCGGTCATCATGCCGGATAACCCGAACACGCCGGAAGTCGTTGCACGGATCCGCGCCTTGCAGCCGGATTTTATCTTTTCATTCTATTACCGCGAGATGCTCAGGCGCGAATTGCTGGAGATACCCAGGCAGGGCGCGCTGAACATGCACGGTTCGCTGCTGCCGAAATACCGTGGCCGCGTGCCGGTGAATTGGGCGATAATTCACGGCGAGACCGAAACCGGCGCGACGCTGCACTACATGACCGAGAAGCCGGACAACGGCGACATTGTGGCGCAGCAGGCGGTGCCCATCTTGCCCGATGACACGGCCTTGCAAGTGTTCCGGAAAGTGACCGTGGCGGCGGAAATGGCGCTGAATGCCTGTCTGCCGGACTTGCTCGCCGGGCGTGCTAAAGCGGTGAAACAGGACTTGAGCAAGGGCGCGTATTTTGGCGGGCGCAAGGCGGAGGACGGCATCATAGACTGGTCGCAGTCTGCGCAAGCGATACACAACTTGGTGCGTGCCGTCGCACCGCCTTATCCGGGCGCGATGACGCAGTTGATGGGGAAGCCGATGCGCATATTGCAGACAATGGTGGCCGATACACAGCAGGGCGTGATGAATCACGCCCCTACAGAACAACCTGCCTTTTACGTGAAAGAAAGCAAGGCTTATGCGATCTGCGGGCAGGGTTTGCTGCGCGTAGTGCGCTTTGAACTGGATGGTTTGGAGATGAGCGCGGAAAAATTTCACGCAAAGTATGGCGCGGCAAGATTTGAATTGGGTAGCTAAGGTTTCGTCATTCCGGCGCAGGCCGGAATGACGATGAAAATTTATTATCAAGGAAATCGCAATGAAAAAAGTATTGATCCTCGGGGTGAACGGCTTTATCGGACACCATCTTTCCAACCGCATCCTCGCTACCACCGACTGGGAAGTGTACGGCATGGACATGAGCGCCGACCGGATCAGCGACCTGATCGGGCGCGAGCGTTTCCATTTCTTCGAGGGCGACATCACGATCAACAAGGAGTGGGTCGAATACCACGTGCGCAAGTGCGACGTGATTCTGCCGCTGGTGGCGATCGCCACGCCATCCACCTACGTCAAGCAGCCGCTGCGCGTGTTCGAGCTGGATTTCGAAGCCAACCTGCCCATCGTCCGTTCCGCGGTGAAATACGGCAAGCATCTGGTGTTTCCGTCCACTTCGGAAGTGTATGGCATGTGTCATGACGAAGAATTCGACCCGGAAGAATCAGAACTGGTCTGCGGCCCGATCAATAAGCCGCGCTGGATATATTCCTGTGCCAAGCAATTGATGGATCGCGTGATCTGGGGGTATGGCATGGAGCAGGGTCTGAATTTCACGCTGTTCCGCCCGTTCAACTGGATAGGCTCCGGGCTGGATTCAATCCATACCCCGAAGGAAGGCAGCTCGCGCGTGCTGACCCAGTTCTTCGGCCATATCGTGCGCGGCGAGAACATCAGCCTGGTGGACGGCGGACAGCAGAAACGCGCCTTCACCTATGTCGATGACGGCGTGGACGCGCTGATAAAGATCATCGCCAACAAGGATGGCATTGCCTCCGGCAAAATCTACAACATCGGCAATCCGGGCAACAACTATTCCATCCGCGATCTGGCCTCGATGATGCTGAAGCTGGCCGGGGACTATCCGGAATACCGCGATTCTGCCAAAAAGGTCAAGCTGGTCGAAACCACTTCTGCGGCCTATTACGGCAAGGGTTACCAGGATGTGCAGAACCGCGTGCCGAAGATCACCAACACCTGCAAAGATCTGAACTGGAAACCGGCTGTCTCCATGGCCGATGCGCTGCGCAGGATTTTTGATGCGTATCGCAGCCAGGTGGCTGAAGCGCGTGGCTTGGTAGATTAAAAACAGGACTGAGGTGCGAGGACTGAGGACTGAGTAAAACCAGTCGCTCCGCCCTTATCTCAGTCCTCAGACCCCAGTCCTCAGTCCTTTATTATGAAACTTGCCCTGAAAATAGATGTGGATACCTATCGCGGAACCCGCGAGGGCGTGCCGCGCCTGGTTGAAATCCTGCAACGCTATCACGCGCAGGCTACTTTCTTTTTCTCGCTCGGCCCTGACCATACCGGCCGGGCGATCAAGCGCGTGTTCCGTCCCGGTTTTCTCGGCAAAGTGTCGCGCACCTCGGTGGTGGAGCATTACGGCATCAAGACGTTGCTGTATGGCACGCTGCTGCCCGCGCCGGACATCGGCAGGAAATGCGCGGATATCATGCGCATGGTGAAGCTTGCCGGGTTTGAAGCCGGCATCCACTGTTATGACCATATCCGCTGGCAGGATCATGTGGCGAACAAGGATGCGGAATGGACGCGGCGCGAATTGCAACTCGCGGTGGATCGCTATACCGGAATATTCGGCGAGGCTCCGCATTCACATGCCGCAGCCGGCTGGCAGATGAACCGCCATGCGCTGCGATTGATGCAGCGCTTCGGCTTTGAATACAGTTCCGATACGCGCGGCACCCATCCTTTCATCCCCACATGGCACGCGGAAATCATCGCCTGCCCGCAACTGCCGACGACATTGCCGACGCTGGACGAACTGATGAATCGCGACGGCATCACGCTGGATAACATCGCCCAGCACGTGTTGCAGCTGACCGAAAGATCATCCGCAACCGGCCATGTGTACACGCTGCATGCCGAACTGGAAGGGAGCAAGTGGATGCCGGTATTCGAGCAGTTGTTGCGAGGCTGGCAGAGCCAGGGCTACGAACTGGTATCGCTGCGCCAATATCTGCATGGCCTGGATATCGGCTCAATGCCGCGTCATGAAGTCGTGATGCGCGAGGTGGAAGGGCGGATTGGCACGCTGGCGTGCCAGGGCGAGAAAAGCTGAATTTCTGCCAGTGATTCGAGCAGCACATCCTGCGAACTTCTGAAACAGACTCTCAGTCCTTGCCGAATAAATCACGGCTGTAAATCTTGTCAGCCACGTCCCGGATGTCGTCAGTAATGCGGTTGGCAACGATGACGTCGGACTCTTGCTTGAATTGAGCCAGGTCATTCACCACTCTGGAGTGGAAAAACTCCTTCTCCTTAAGCGCAGGTTCATAAACAATGACCTCGATACCCTTGGCTTTGATGCGTTTCATGATGCCCTGGATGCTGGAAGAACGGAAGTTGTCAGACCCGCTCTTCATGACCAGGCGGTGGATGCCGACGATTCTAGGATTGCGCTTGATGATATCGAAGGCGATGAAATCCTTGCGCGTGGTGTTGGCCTCGACGATGGCATGGATCAGGTTTTGTGGGACATCCTGATAGTTGGCGAGCAGTTGTTTGGTGTCTTTGGGCAGGCAGTAGCCGCCGTAACCGAATGAAGGGTTGTTGTAGTGATCTCCGATGCGCGGGTCGAGACTTACCCCCTGGATGATCTGTCTCGTATCAAGCCCGTGAGTGGCCGCATAAGTGTCGAGTTCGTTGAAGTAGGCCACGCGCATCGCAAGGTAGGTGTTGGCGAAGAGTTTGATCGCCTCGGCCTCGGTCGGGTCGGTAAACAGGGTGGGGATGTCCTGCTTGATCGCACCTTGCCTGAGCAGATCGGCAAAGGTACTGGCGCGTTCGGAGCGCTCGCCGACGACAATGCGCGAGGGGTGCAGGTTGTCGTACAACGCACGGCCTTCGCGCAAGAACTCCGGCGAGAAAATCAGATTGCTGCAATTGAATCTGGCCCGGGTTTTGACGGTGTATCCCACGGGAATCGTTGACTTGATGACCATCACTGCATTCGGGTTGATGCTCAGGACATCCTGAATCACCGACTCGATCGAGCGCGTGTTGAAGTAGTCTGTTTCCGGGTCATAGTCCGTCGGGGTGGCGATGATCACGTAGTCCGCCCCGGCATAGGCTTCGCGTTTGTCCAGAGTTGCCTTGAGGTTGAGAACCCGGTGGCTCAGATAGTCCTCGATCTCGGCATCTTCAATCGGCGACTGCCTGCGGTTGAGCATTTCGACCTTTTCAGGAGCGATGTCGAGCGCCACCACTTCATTGTGCTGGGCAAGCAGAACGGCGTTGGAAAGGCCTACGTAACCGGTACCGGCAATGGCAATTTTCATGGATTGAACGTCAGAGCGCTATAAAGATAATGGCGCGCATTATGCCGCAGAATGGACTTCGCGTCAGTCACCTGCGCGGTGGCCGGACGTGCCTAAAGGTTATCGGTGAGAGCGTCGAACACTGTCCGCACAATATCTGGCGCCAGGCAATCCAGTTCGATGTTGTCCGGCATCGAGCGCAGCCAGGTCAGTTGCCGTTTCGCCAGCTGCCGGGTGGCGGCGATGCCGGTTTCCAGCAGTTGCGCTTCGGTGATTTCGCCTTCAATGTATTGCCAGGCCTGGCGGTAACCGACGCAGCGCATCGAGGGCAGGTTGGGGTGCAGCGGATATTTGTTGCGCAGCGCGCGCAGTTCTGCCACCAGGCCGAGTTCCAGCATGGACTTGAAGCGGATGGCGATGCGGGAATGGAGTTGTGCGCGGTCGCCTGGGATGAGCGCGATGGAGAGGATGCGGTAGGGCAACTGGTCTTCTCCCCTCTCCCACGAGTGGGAGAGGGGCTGGGGGAGAGGGTGGTGGGCTGAAGAAGTGGTTTCATCGTCGGGTTGCCCTCTCCCTAACCCTCTCCCGCTTGCGGGAGAGGGGACTTGTACGCGAGGTTTTTTAAGCAGCGCGGACATCGGCTGCCCGGTGATGCGGTAGATCTCCATCGCGCGCTGGATGCGTTGCGTGTCAGACGGCTTCAGGCGCGCGGCGGTTTCCGCATCGATTTCCGCAAGCTGACGGTGGAGGTGCTGGATGCCATGTTGCGCTATCTCGGCATCGAGTGCGGCGCGCACTTCTGGGTCGGCTTGCGGCAAGTCGCTCAGCCCTTCGCGCAAGGCCTTGAAGTACAACATGGTGCCACCCACCAGCAAGGGAATCTTGCCGCGCTGCGTGATGTCCTGCATCAGATGCAACGCATCATGACGAAACGCAGCGGCTGAATAAGCTTCGGTGGGATCACGTATGTCGATGAGGTGGTGTGGCGCGCGCGCCAGCGTTGCCGCATCCGGCTTGGCGGTGCCGATATTCATGTCGCGATATACCAGCGCTGAATCCACACTGATGATCTCTACAGGCAGGGTTTGCGCCAGCTCGACAGCTACGGCGGTCTTGCCGCTGGCGGTTGGCCCCATCAGGAAGATTGCCGGGGGCAATTTTTCTGAGGACTGAGGACTGAGGACTGAGCGCTGTGAACCGGGTTTTGGGTTTTGACTCATGGTTTGGGAAAGAAATTTTGACCGCACACGTTACTCACTCAGTCCTCAGTCCTGAGACCTCAGTCCTTTATTTGCCGCGCATGAACATCTTGTCCAGTTCATCCAGGCTTATCTGGAACCAGGTCGGGCGGCCGTGGTTGCATTGGCCGGAACGCTCGGTCTGTTCCATCTCGCGCAGCAGCGCGTTCATTTCGGCGATGCTTAATACCCGGTTGGCCCGTACCGCGCCGTGACAGGCGAGGGTGGCGAGCAGCTCGTCGCGGCGCTCGGTCAATGCGCGGCTCGCGCCGAATTCGCGCAGCTCATCCAGCACATCGCGCGCCGCCGCTTCGGCTTCGGACTGTTTGAGCATCACCGGCATCGCGCGCACCGCCAAAGTGTTTGGCGAAATTTGCGCGATATCGAAGCCAAGTTTTTTAAGCGCATTCTGTTCCGCTTCCACCGTTGCCACTTCCAGCGGGCCGGCGTAAAAACTCACCGGGATCAACAGCGTCTGCGTGGCGATCTGTTCGGCATCCAGCGAGGCTTTGAGCTTTTCGTACACGATGCGCTCATGCGCTGCGTGCATGTCCACGACGATCAGGCCATGGGCATTTTGCGCGAGGATGTAAACGCCGGAGAGTTGCGCGAGGGCGTAGCCGAGGGGGTGTTCAGATTCTTGCAGGATGGGTGGAGCGTAGCGATACCCATCGTTTTCCTGCGTCGAAGGGTGATGGGTATCGCTATGCTCAACCCATCCTGCGTTGTCTGTCTGCGCTTCCCACAGCCGATATGCCGCCTGCTGCTGCGCGGCGCCCAGAGGCATGTTTTGTTGTTTGGGGAAGTAAGGGGATTGTGCAGGGGCGGGTTTCAAACCCGCCCGTACGGTGCCATCTTCGGCAACGGACGCCGGTATCGACAACGCCTGCTGCAGCGTATGAAAGATGAATTGATGTATCCCCTGGCTCTCGCGGAAGCGCACTTCGCTCTTGGCGGGGTGCACGTTCACGTCCACCAGATCATGCGGCATTTCGAGGAACAGCACGAATGCCGGATGGCGCTGGTGGTGCAGGATGTCCTGATAGGCCTGACGCAACGCGTGGCTGGCGACCTTGTCGCGCACGAAACGGCCGTTGACGAAAAAGTACTGCGCATCGCGGCTGGAGCGGGAATAAGCGGGCAGGGCGGCGAGACCTTGCAGCGACATGCCTGCCGCTTGCCGTTCTACGCCCACGGCGGCTTGGCCGAATTCTTCGCCGAGGATTGCGGAGATGCGATTCAGTGCGGCTGCTTTCACACCCGCAAGGATTGAAGATTGCCTTTCTCGTTCGCCTCCTCTCCCGCTTGCGGGAGAGGATTGAGGAGAGGGTATCGGGAGAGGGGAGGCGGGGAGTTGCCAGACGGTCTTGCCATTGTGTTGCAGCGAGAAGGCGACATCGGGGCGCGACAAGGTGATGCGCTTGAAGACTTCCTCGCACCAGGCGAATTCGGTGGCTTCTGACTTCAGGAATTTGCGCCGTGCAGGAGTGTTGAAGTACAGATCGCGCATCTCCACGGTGGTGCCCGGCGCGTGGCTGGCCGGCGCGGGTTCGCCGGCGATGCCGTTCAGCGCATCTACTTTCCAGCCGTGCGTGTCATGCACGGTGCGGCTGGTCAGCGACAGATGCGCCACCGCTGCCATGCTCGCCAGCGCTTCGCCGCGAAAGCCCATGCTGGCAACGCGCTGCAGATCATCCAGCGAGGCGATCTTGCTGGTGGCGTGGCGCATCAGCGCCAGTGGCAGCTCATCCCGTGCGATGCCTTTGCCGTTGTCGCGCACGCGCAGCAGCTTGACGCCGCCTCCTTCCAGTTGCACCGCGATGTCGGTCGCATCCGCGTCCAGGCTGTTCTCCAGCAGTTCCTTGAGCGCCGCAGCGGGACGCTCGATGACCTCGCCGGCGGCGATTTGATTGATGAGCAGGTCGGGCAGCAGGCGGATGGCAGGCATTTTCAGGGCGGGCGATGCGGATACGCGCAGGATTATAGCCGAGAACAACGGGGCAATCCGCCGGTCAATTGCCTGCCGGGCTGCGTGTAGAACAACACCGGCACGGCGAGATAGCCGATCGCCCACAGGCCGCCGGCACAGGCCGAGATCGCCAGTGTTGCAATATGTTGCGAAACGGCGCCCGAAAGATTTTTCATGGCACGCAGGGTAGATTCGATGGCGTCCGGATAACTTCTGGACGGGCGCCCGCTGTACAATGACACGCCGCTGATCTGACGGACAGCATCATCAATACAACCAGGAGATGGAGTTATGTATTACATCGTAGAAAGCAGCAAGTCATTCGAGCAGGCAGCGACCGACCTGGAAGCCGCGGTGAAGCGCAACGAATTCGGCGTGCTGCATATCCATGATCTGGGCAACACGCTGCGCGGCAAAGGCATCGCCTTCGCCGAGAATTGCAAGGTCTTCGAGATATGCAATCCGGGGCAGGCCGGCAAGGTGCTTTCCACCGACATCCGCCTGAACATGGCGCTGCCCTGCCGCATCTCGGTATACACCGAACATGGCAAGACCAGAATCGGCATGATCAAGCCGGCGCCGATGCTCGCCGCGTTGTCGCAGAACCCAACGCTGGTCAAGGTGGCGCAGGAAGTCGAAGCCAGGACCAGGAAAATGATTGACGAAGCCAGATAGATTAATCATGACGCTATTCCCAGTTTGGTCCGAGCAAATAAAATATCTGATCGGTATTTTTGCGATCCTGAATCCGCTCGGAACCATACCCATCTACCTCAGCCTGATGGCCGATCGCCGCCCGGACGAGATGCACCGCACCGCGCTCAAGGCCGCAGTCGCAGTCGCGGTGATCCTGACGCTCGCGGTCTGGGTGGGCGATGCGCTGCTGTCGTTTTTCGGTATCGGCATCCCGGCGTTCCGCATCGGTGGCGGACTGCTGGTGCTGATTATCGCCATCGCCATGTTCGATGCCAGAATCAGCCCGGCGCGGCACACCGACGCAGAGCAAGCCGAAGCGGAAGCGAAGAACGACATTGCCGTGGTGCCGCTG
>JANLIB010000148.1 GCA_024653675.1 Gallionella sp.
TCAAACATATGCGGCGCGCTAAAATTTCTTTCGCGCCTTGTCTCGCTTAGGATTTTGGATTAATAGAGGCGCCCAATAATCTGTCCTCAGTCCTCTGTCGTCTGTCCTCAGATCGGCACCTCTTCCACCGCAAAGATACGGCGATGCTCGCGGATGGCGTAGCGGTCGGTCATGCCGGCGATATAGTCGGCTACCGCGCGGGCGCGGTCGGCTTCGGCCTGGTGTTGATATTGGGGCGGCAGCAAGGCATTGTTCGTCATGAATATGCCGAACAGGTCGCCGATGATGCGCTGCGACTTGGCGCTCATGCGCTGCACGCGGTAGTGGCGGTACAAATGGATACGCAGAAAATTCTTCAACTCGCGCTGCTGTTCGTTGATCGCGGGGCTGTGGGCGATCAGCGCCGGAGCGCGACGCACATCTTCCAGCGTGGCCAGACCATGTGAGCCGATATTGGACTCGCTCTGCCTGATCAGATCGGTCACCAGGGTATTGATCATGCGCCGCACCGTCTCATGCACCACACGCCGTTCCGGCAAATCAGGGTAGGCCAGCCTTACTTCCTGCAAATGGGTTGCCACCAGCGGCACTGCTTCGAGTTGCTCAAGCGTGATCAGACCGGAACGCAGGCCGTCATCCACATCATGATTGTTGTAGGCGATCTCGTCGGCAAGATTGGCGATCTGCGCTTCCAGCGATGGGCGGCGGTTGTTCAGGAATCGTTCGCCCAGTTCGCCCAGTTGTCTGGCGTTCTCCGCAGAGCAATGTTTGAGTATCCCTTCGCGCGTTTCAAAACACAGGTTCAATCCATCGAACCCGGCATAACGTTCTTCCAGCACATCCACCACGCGCAACGATTGCAGGTTGTGCTCGAAACCGCCATAGGCTTTCATGCAGGCATTCAGCGCGTCCTGTCCTGCATGGCCGAACGGCGTGTGGCCGAGGTCGTGCGCCAGCGAAATCGCTTCGGCGAGGTCTTCGTTCAGGCGCAAACGCCGGGCGATGGAACGTGCGATCTGCGCCACTTCGATGCTGTGGGTGAGGCGGGTGCGGAACAGGTCGCCCTCGTGGTTCACGAACACCTGAGTCTTGTATTCAAGGCGGCGGAACGCGTTGGAATGGATGATGCGGTCGCGATCGCGCTGGAATTCGCCGCGCCCTTGCGGCGCAGCCTCCGCTATTTTGCGGCCGCGCGAGTTGGCTTCGGTGACAGCGCAGGGCGCGAGTTCAGTCATCTTGTTTCATCCCTCTGAACAATTCTCCGGATGCTGATATCCCCCCTTTGGAAAAGGGGGGCAGGGGGGATTTGAAACGCGCTGAATATGAAAATCCCCCTCGATCCCCCTTTTTTAAAGGGGGAAGCTGCCCGGCGCCCGCGCGAGTTTGTTTCGGTGACGGCGCAGAGCGCCAAACCACAAGTCATCGGCTCAGTCATAAGCACAAGCCTGCAAAGTTTGCCGCAACAATTCCTGAGGCACGTCGCCCTGAACCACCGCGCGCCCAAGTTCCTTGAGCAGCACGAAGCGCATCTTGCCACCCTCGACTTTTTTGTCCAGCCCCATCAGTTCGAGATATTTATCTACACCCAAGTCGGGTGCTGCCACCGGCAGCCCGGCGCGCTCGAACAGGCTGCAGATGCGCGCGACATCCTGCGCGCCGATCCAGCCCAGGCGCTGCGACAGGTCTGCGGCCATGACGCTGCCCGCCGCGACCCCTTCGCCGTGCAGCCAGTTGCCGTAACCCATGCCGGCTTCGATCGCGTGGCCGAAGGTATGCCCCAGATTAAGCAGGGCGCGTTCGCCGCTTTCGCGTTCGTCAGCCGCGACGACCTCGGCCTTGTTCCGGCAACTGCGCGCGATCGCATATTGCAGTGCAGCGGTATCGCGCGCCAGCAGCTTGTCGATGTTCTGCTCCAGCCATTCCAGAAACGGCAGATCGCGGATCAAACCGTATTTGATAACTTCGGCAAGGCCAGCAGACAGCTCCTTGTCCGGCAGCGTGTTCAGCGTATCGGTATCGGCCAGCACCGCCTGCGGCTGGTAGAAAGCGCCTATCATGTTCTTGCCCAGCGGATGATTGATGCCGGTCTTGCCTCCGACGGAGGAATCCACCTGCGCCAGCAATGTGGTCGGTATCTGGATGAACGGCACGCCGCGCAGATAAGTCGCGGCGGCATAGCCGGTCATGTCGCCGATCACGCCGCCGCCCAGCGCAATCAGCGGCGTGGTGCGCTCGCAGCGATGGGTCAGCAAGGCGTCATAGATCAGATTCAGCGTATCGGAATTCTTGTATTCCTCGCCGTCCGGCAGGATGATGTTTACGCTGGCGACATCCATTGCCTGCAAGGTCTGCTGAAGTTTTGCCAGATACAGCGGCGCGACCGTGGTGTTGGTCACGATGGCGGCGCGCTTGCGCGGTATGTGCGCCTGCATCAATTCTGCATGGGCGAGCAACCCGCTGCCGATGTGTATCGGATAGCTGCGTTCGCCCAATCCTACTGTCAGTGTTTGCATGATCTTCCTAAAATGTAAGGTGGATAAAGGCACATCGTGCCGTATCCACCGTTCAAGTTGGTGGATACGCGCTTCGCGCTTTATCCACCCTACATCACTTTATTGCTGAGCGGAAATTGCCGCACAAATTCCCTCTCCCGCTGGCGGGAGAGGGTTAGGGTGAGGGACGTTGAGCAGAAATCACGTTTGCTGCATCGCACAGACCCTCATCCCCAGCCCTTCCCCCGCCTGCGGGGGAAGGGAGTAATTTTTCCCATTATTTCTTTCCGAACGCATCTATCTCATCAACCAGGCGCAACATCAGCGCATGCACGCTCTGTTTGCCGCTCTGCACGACGATGTCAGCGGCCTGCTGGTAGAGCGGGTCGCGCTGCTGGAACAGCTCCATCAGTTTAGCGTGCGGATTGCCGGTTTGCAGCAGCGGGCGGCTGCGGTCATGGCGGGTGCGCTGCCACAGATCGTGCACGCCGGCCTTGAGGTAGATGACGATGCCGTTCTGTCGCAGCAGCGCGCGGTTCTGTTCATCCAGCACCGCACCTCCGCCGGTTGCCAGCACCAGATTATCACGCTTGGCCAGATCGCGAAGCGCTGCGGCTTCACGCTGGCGGAAACCCGGTTCGCCCTCGACGTCGAATATGTGCGGAATCGTCACGCCGGTGCGCTTGATGATCTCCTCATCGCTGTCCACAAAAGCCTTGCCCAGATGTCTGGCCAGCGCGCGCCCCATCGTGGTTTTGCCCGACCCCATCATGCCCACCAGGATCAGGTTGCCGGACTGGGTTTTACGATTATTATCCGGGCGATTATTGTCCGGGGGTAAATTTTCCGGGAGGCTGTTGTCTTGATCGCTTTGCATGGTGCGCATTGTAAACGATATAAGCGCAAGCCCTGCACATAGGCAACCCCATCGGTTATCTGGGTTATGGGATATTGCCTGACATTGCTTTGATCTTTATTAATACTGCCCGATCAACAATATCCTTTTCGCGAAAATCTGTTTTGGTCTTCAACAAACCGTCTATATCCAGCGTCCGGATAGACATGCCGTTAAAGCTGATGGTTTTGATGTGCGGCAATAAAGACTGATAAGTTTGCCCATTGGCTGCGAACAATATATCCACCACCAAATCATCCACGACACGAATATTTTGAATTTCATCCGCATTCGCTTCGGCTGAAAACCATTCGGATTGCAAATCTTTGGCTGAATTCAAAAATGCCAGTGATTTGATTATTCTTTTGCCATTCTCCTCATCGAACGGCACAACCAGATCGATATCTTCGGTTGCTCTGGGGAATCCATGCAAGGCAAGCGATTGCCCTCCGATCAGGATGTATTCAACCCCGTTTTCTTGCAGGCTTGTGAGCAGGGTGCGCAAATCATGAAGAGTGCTCATTCAACCACCTCTGTCTTCGCATTACCCGCTCATCATCCATCCGGTCAAACATTCTTTGCGGGCCGCGAAATACCCCTCTCTCATGAAAATCCGGGATGCCCAGAGACTTCGCCAAATCGCTGGCTCTTACCCCGGCAATCCATCTTTCCTCGTCGGAAGCAACAGGTTTTTCTTTTCCAACAATGCGCATTGTCCACCTCCTTTTCTGGGCATTATAGTCACGATGCGGGAATTATAGTCTGCATAATCCTAAGCCGGACAAGCCGGAACCAAAAAACGTAGGGTGGATAAAGCGCGCAGCGCGTATCCACCAATCCGCCGAGGCAATCCATTGGTGGAAACGCTAC
>JANLIB010000188.1 GCA_024653675.1 Gallionella sp.
GGCCGTATGAAGCACCCATTCATCCACGGTGTACACGAGCTTGGACCGCTCCAGCAATGGCATGAAATCCTTGGCGGAAATAAGACCCATCTCCGGGTGTTGCCAACGCAGCAAGGCTTCGACGCCCATGATCATTCCGCTTGTCGCACCCACGCGCGGCTGATAGTGCAATTTCAATTCGCCGCGTTCGAGCGCATTGCCGATATGCTCTTCCATCTGTTTCACGGCCGTCACGTTTTCCGCCATGTCGGCGTGGAATAGCTGGTAATTATTCCGACCGGCCTGCTTGGCGCGATACATGGCCTGATCGGCATGCTTGACCAGGCCAGCCAATTCCTTGTCATCCATGGGATAGAGCGTAATGCCGATACTGGCCGTGACATGCACTTCATCCTCATCCAGACGAAACGGCTCCTGCATGGCATCGAGGATTTTTTCCGCCACGATGGTGGCGCCATCGATATGCGGAATGCTTTCCAGAATCACTGTGAACTCATCGCCTCCCATGCGTGACACGGTATCCACGTTCCGCAAGCAGGAAGTTATTCTCTTTGCCACCGCCTTCAATAAATCATCGCCGGCGTGATGCCCCATGCTGTCGTTAATGATCTTGAAGTGATCAATATCCAGATACATGATCGCTACGAGTTTCTCCTCGCGGTCGGCGCGCGCCAGCGCTTGGGCCGCGCGATCGTGAAACAGCATGCGGGTCGGCAGGCCAGTCAGGGCGTCGTAATGTGCGAGATAAACCAGCCGCTGCTCGGCTTGCTGGCGTTCAGTCACGTCGTGCAGGACAGCGATATAGATCGGCTGATTAGCGTGCGAGGATTCGCTCACACTCACGTCTACCTGGAAGGTCGTGCCGCTTTTGCGCGTTCCGACCACCTCGCGCGCACCCAGCTCAATCGGCCCACCGGCACTTTGGCGCAGGTCCGTCAGCAACATGTCGGCATTCTTTCCGCGAACTTCACTTTCCTGATAACCGAACATGCGTTCTGCTACCGGATTGAACATCTTGATCGCACCTTTTGAATCGAAGGCGATGAGTCCATCGGTGACATGTGCCAATACAGTTTTCAGGTAACTATCGGTAGTACCGGAGGCATCGTGAGGAAGGAGAGAGTGCGGGAGACGCGTACGGAAGAACCACAGCAAAAACAGCGTCGTCACCATCGAGGCAATGACAATAGCCGCAATCAGCACCGCGATGTTAATGGACATGCTTCCTCATGGATCGGAATAGTATCGGGTTGCCCATCTCGGTTTTATACGTACACGATAGATACCTATAACAATAGCTTCCCATCACCAGTTTGACTTGCAAAAGGGATGCCACTGGCCGGTGGCAGCGCCAACAAATACGGCTAAACTGCTCTTGTGGAAAGCGAATATCTCACCATTCTGATACATCTTGGCTCGGCGGTAGCCGCCGGCGGCCTGATCGGGCTGGAACGCGCCTACCACGGCCGCCCGGCAGGATTCCGCACCCACACCCTCGTTTGCACGGCCTCCAGCCTGTTGATGCTGGTGACGGTCTATCAATGGCAGCTCCTGGTAAATGCGCCGCTGGAGACGTTGCGCGTCGACCCCACGCGCATGGCACAGGGCATCATGACCGGCATCGGCTTCCTCGGCGCTGGTGTAATCATGAAGGAAGGACTGACCGTGCGCGGCCTGACCACGGCGGCCTCGATCTGGATGACCGCCTCGATCGGCATTTTGCTTGGCATCGGTTTTTACTTTCCCGCGATCGTGGCCACCCTGCTGACGCTCGGCGTTTTGTCGCTGTTCCGCTGGATCGAGGCCATCATTCCTTCGCAGTATTACGCACGCCTGCATATCCGCTTCAAGCGCCAGGAATTGCTGCCCGAGCCCGAAATGCGCTCGCTGATCACCGGCCACGGCTTTTCGGTAGCTAACCTGAGTTACCAATTATCGGATGAAGGGAAAGTATTTGAATACCAGATGACGATACGCACTGGCGAGCGGGACAGTTACCGGTGTCTGGCCGAAAACCTCACCGCCCGGGAACACGTGCTCGAGTTCCACATCCGTCCGACCACCGACTGAGAAGCCGGCCCGGCACTACAACACTACCGGCCTGTCGTCGATTTCGTTCTTGTCCTTTGTCTGCGCGGGGTAGTGTTTGGCGAGCTGTTCGGCGACTTCTCGGATTCCGTGCAGCATGCCCTGCTCGAAATCACCCTTACGGAAGAACGCCTCCATCTCGCGGCAAATTTTTTCCCATGCCTCGTTGCCCGCGCGGATGTTCACGCCACGGTCGGCGATAATCTCCACATCGCGATCCGCGTACAGCAGATAAATGAGCACACCGTTGTTCTGCTCCGTGTCCCAGACTCGCAGCTGGGAAAACACATCCAGCGCCCGTTCCCGCGCCGACTCGCCACGGATTAACGGAAACAGAGAAAGCGTGCCTTCCACCGCAAAGCGAATCTCGCCGGCATGCGTTGCTTCGACCTCACGGACGGCCTTCTCAATGGTGTGCAGCGTGCGCTGGGGAAACACCAGGCGCGCGCGCCAGGGCGGCATGAACAGATGTCGTAAAACGCGCCTGAAGTTCATCACCATTTCCCCGAGGCGCCGCCGCCCCCAAAGCCGCCGCCACCGCCGCTGAATCCGCCGCCACCGCTCCAGCCTGCGCCAGATCCACCGCCGAACCCGCCGCCTGTCCATCCATCGGAACCGCCCCGGCCGCCGCTGCCGCCAACCGCCAGCGTGAACAAAAAGACGACTACAGCTGCCACCAGCGCTCCGATCAGCGAGCCGATGGTAAACCAGAAAACAATTCCCACGATACCACCGGAGATGGTGGCGCCGGTTAAACGGCCGAGCAGGTTTCCGAGAAATCCGCCTCCAATCATGACCGCTATGAATGCGACCGGTAGCAGATCGCCAATGCCGGACCAGGATCGGTCCCGCGCGTGAGGCGGCGGCAGCGGTTCCCCGTCGATAAGCCGCGTTAGTCGACCGACACCCGCTTGAATACCGCCGTAGAAGTCGCCCTGTTTGAAGAAAGGAACGATGATTTCGTCGATAACGCGGTTGGCGATGGCATCGGGAATAACGCCTTCCAGCCCGTAAC
The DNA here is from genome assembly GCA_024653675.1 of Gallionella sp. GTDB lineage: Bacteria > Pseudomonadota > Gammaproteobacteria > Burkholderiales > Gallionellaceae > Gallionella. The sequence continues at coordinate 3,104 of JANLIB010000188.1, forward strand.
CCACTTCGATGCGCAGGGCACGATCGTCTCTGGCGACAACCAGCAAAGCGCCGTCATCGACACCCTTGCGCCCGAGTTTCCAGGCTTCGGCGACACGCAGGGAATACTGTTCGATGGCTTCGGGTTGTGTCGTGGGAACCATCAGCACGGCGATCTGGCTGCCCTTGCGGGCCTCGAAGGCGCTCAGTTCACGTTCCAAGGCATCGCGCTGCGATGCGGTGAGCGTGCCGGTCAGATCGGTGACGCGCGCTGTCAACGGCGGCACCGCCACTTCCGCCTGACCGACAAAACTCGCGATAGACAGCGCCACCAGACAAAGCTGGCGCGCGAGTCGCTTCATGTTGGCGCCTTCATGCGACACTGATGTCCGGATTTACTGTTTTCCCTCTCCTGCGGGCGAAGGCGGCGTGCCACCGAATTCCACCCGCGGCGGTTTGGCAATTTCTTTTTCATTCTCCACGGTGAAGCTCGGCTTGACCTTGTAACCGAAAACCATCGCCGTCAGATTGCTCGGGAACTGGCGCACGACGATGTTGTAGTCCTGCACGGACTTGATATAGCGGTTGCGCGCCACTGCGATGCGGTTTTCCGTGCCTTCCAGCTGCGCCTGCAAATCACGGAACAGTCCGTCGGCCTTGAGTTGCGGATAATTTTCCGCCACCGCGATCAGGCGCGACAGGGCCGAACTCAGCTCGCCCTGCGCGGCCTGGAATTTGGCTAGCGCCCGTTCATCGTTGATGAGTTCCGGCGTGACCTGGAGGGAGCCCACTCTGGCGCGCGCGTTGGTCACCTGCTCCAGCACTTGCTTCTCGTGCGCCGCGTAACCCTTGACCACGTTCACCAGGTTCGGGACCAGGTCGGCGCGCCGCTGATACTGGTTCAGCACTTCGGCCCAGCCGGCCTTGATCTGCTCATCGCTGGACTGGAGCGTGTTATAACCACAACCGCTCAGCAGCGCGGCCATACTCAGGGATAAAGTGAGTAGCATCTTTTTCAACATCGAAATCTCCTTGGCGTGTGGAAGTGACGCGTCAACTCGACGGGCTGACAAATTGCTTGCGGTAATTTACCACCTTAATTTCCGCGTTTCCTCGTACGGCAGGCTAGAACATAGTTTCCGGTAAACCGCGGAGGGCGACAGGTGGTTGCTGACATTCACTGCGGCCACCTGCGTCGCGTGCAATCAGCGCAATCCGATAACATCCTGCATGTCGTAAAGGCCGTACTTCTTGTCCACAAGCCAGCGCGCGGCACGCAGCGCGCCCGCGGCAAAGGGCATGCGCGATTCGGCCCGATGCACAATTTCCACACGCTCGCCGCCGCCGGCGAACAGCACG
>JANLIB010000189.1 GCA_024653675.1 Gallionella sp.
CACCGGGAGCGCCGACGTCCGCGTCGGCATTCTTGTGTGCTTTACCGTTTGTTGCCGACGGGGACGTCGGCGCTCCCGGTTGAGTCGGGCGATCAACCTATTCTGCGTACAATATTGATCTGGCAAGCAGCATAAGTTCCACATCAGTTTGAATCGCACCCTGTCTGTGTAGGGCGCCTCTATTAATTCAAAATCCAACCTGCCAAACTGACGCAGAAACGGCGGCAAATTGGTGAAAAATCGCTTAACCGAGTGCCATGACCCCCTTACCCCTTTTGCAAAGGGGGCATGCCCCGTCATTGCCCGCTTCACGCCTAATGGACAATCTGGGTTCATTACACCAGCGCTGCGCACAACTCTTTCAAATCAACCGCAGAAACCACGTCCACATTTTGACCGAGCGGGTAGCCTGTTTCCACAGGCGCTACGACATAAGCCCGTTCCAGCTTCAAGTCGCTCATTGCCGACCAGAACCCCTTGGACAAGGCAGGCGCACTGGAAAATTTGATCTCAAACCCGATTCTCCTGTTACCGCGTTCAGCGACAACATCTATCTCTGCCCCTGCGGCTGTCCGATAAAAAGAAAGCTGCCAGGGCGACGGCAACAACTGCGCAATCTGCTCCAATACCCATCCCTCCCAGGAAGCGCCCACAACGGGGTGGCCGGCAAGGTCATCCAGAGTGCGCAACCCGAGTAGCGCGTGCAACAGGCCGCTGTCGCGCAAATATATTTTTGGGGATTTCACCAAGCGCTTGCTCAAATTGGCATGCAAAGGCGGCAACCGCCGGACCATGTAGGTCGCCTCAAGAATTTCCAGGTAATGCTGCACGGTGGGCGCCGAAACGCCGAAACCCGAGGCAAGACGTGAAGCGTTCCACATCTGTCCATGCAAATGGGCAAGCATCTGCCAGAACCGGCGCAGTGTGGCGCCTGGTACGCGGATGCCAAAGGCGGGAATATCTCTCTCCAGATGCGTGACGATAAAAGACTCGCGCCACGCAACCGATGATTCATCAGACTTGGCCAGCCAGCTCAGCGGGTAACCGCCACGCGACCAGAACCTGGGCAATTCCGCTTGATCTGGCTGAACCTCGCTGACATCGAAAGGGGATAGCTCATGAAAGGAAATGCGACCCGCCAATGATTCTGAAGCCTGCCTGAGCAACTGCGGCGAAGCTGAACCCAGCAGCAAAAACCGCCCAGGGCGCCGATCCTCATCGATTAGCGCCCGCAAAATCGAAAACAGCTCGGGACGGCGTTGTATTTCATCCAGCACAACCAGATGGCCGGCATGGCGTGACAAGAAGAGTTCCGGGTCAGCCAGTTTGGCAAGATCGGACGGACGTTCAAGATCCAGATACAAACAATCGGCGTGCTTTGCCGCGAGGGAACGCGCGAGCGTAGTTTTCCCCGCCTGGCGCGGACCGAGCAACGCAACGGCGGGGAACTGTCCCAGCGCATGTTCAATATCCGGATAAAGACGACGATTCAGCATCCTTGCATATTAAATGACTACCTTTCAATATGCAAGGATATTGCCCCATATCTAAATGGGGGATGATCCGTTATACCCGGACTTGAGTCTGACGAACAATCCGGGTTCAACCCGGAGTACCCAATAAAAATAGTCAACCAAGCAAAATTACCACTTGGGCGCTTCTATTCAAAAGCGAGACAAGGCACGAAAAATTTTAGCGCGCCGCATATGTTTGATATGTAAGCGTTAAGATTTCTTGATCAACGCCGTATCGCGACGGAGTTTGGATTAATAGAGGCGCCCTGTAGCTTTAATTACTGACCGCTGTGTAATAGAGGCGCCCTAAAGCGTGAAGCGCATCGACAGATCCGCCGCCTTGACATCCTTGGTGAGCGCGCCTATCGAGATGCGGTCTACGCCGGTCTCCGCAACGGCGCGCACATTGTCCAGGGTGATGTTGCCGGAGGCTTCCAGTCCGGCGCGTCTGGCGGCATGGGTGACAGCGGTGCGCATGTCCGGCAGGGAGAAATTATCCAGCAGTATCAGCCGGGCTCCCGCATCGAGCGCCTCATCGAGCTGCGGCAGAGTCTCCACTTCGATCTGGATCGGGACGTGCTGCGGGGTGATGCGGAACGCGTGTTCAAGCACCGCGCCGATGCCTCCGGCAGCAGCGATGTGATTCTCCTTGATCAGCACGCCGTCGAACAGGCCGATGCGCTGGTTATGCCCGCCGCCGATGCCGACTGCGTATTTTTGCGCAATACGCAGCCCGGGCAGCGTCTTGCGTGTGTCCATGATCCTGACGTTGATGCCCGCGACCGCATCCACATAGCGCCGCGCCAGCGTGGCGGTGCCGGACAGTGTTTGCAGGAAGTTCAGCGCGCTGCGTTCGGCAGTCAGCATGGCGCGGGCATTTCCATGCACTTCACATAGTTGCTGGCCGGGCTGAGCGAGATCACCTTCCCCGGTCTTCCAGCGAATTTTGCAATCGAGGTCGAGCCTGAAAAAACATTCCTCGAACCACAGCGTGCCGCACAATACCATCTGCTGGCGCGTGACGACGGTAGCCTGCGCTTGCGTGTGTTCGGGGATCAATTGCGCGGTCAGATCGCCGTCGCGGATGTCTTCTTCCAGCGCGGCGGAAACGTTGACGTGGATGTGTGGTGCAAGGTTAGGTGTAGCCATGATGGATTTAGTTTTGCGTAGGGCGGGTTCTACCCGCCGTTAAAGAACATGTCGGGCATAGCCCTATAGCAACAGCGCGCAGTATAAGCGATGATGCTTCTACTTGAAATTTCCGCAGCGCCCCCCATTTAGATAGTCAAATATCCCTTGAAAGGAACCATGATGCGTTTCGATAAATTCACCACCAAGTTTCAGCAGGCCCTGTCCGATGCCCAGAGCCTGGCAGTCGGCGCGGATAACCAATACATTGAGCCGCAGCACTTGCTGCTGGCGCTGCTCAACGATGCCGAGAGCGGGGCGGGATCGCTGCTGGCGCGCGCCGGGGGGAATGTCGGCGGGTTGAAACCCGCCCTGCTGGAAGCGGTGCAGCGGTTGCCAAAAGTAGAGGGCCACGGCGGCGAAGTGCAGGTCGGGCGCGACCTGTCCAATCTGCTCAACCTTACCGACAAGGCCGCGCAGAAACGCGGCGATGAATTCATCGCCTCGGAGATGTTCCTGCTCGCGGCTTGCGATGACAAGGGCGAGACCGGCCGCTTGCTGAAACAGCATGGTGTGGCGCGCGCTCCATTGGAACAGGCTATCAACACCGTGCGCGGCGGCGAGACGGTCGGCAGCGCCGAATCCGAAGGCCAGCGCGAGTCGCTGAAAAAATACACGATCGACCTGACCGAACGCGCCCGGCAGGGCAAGCTCGACCCGGTGATCGGGCGCGATGACGAGATTCGCCGCGCGATCCAGGTGTTGCAGCGCCGCACCAAGAACAATCCGGTGCTGATCGGCGAGCCGGGCGTGGGCAAGACCGCGATCGTCGAAGGTCTGGCGCAGCGCATCATCAACGGTGAAGTGCCGGAGACATTGAAGAATAAAAAAGTGCTGTCGCTGGATATGGCGGCACTGCTGGCGGGTACGAAATATCGCGGCGAGTTCGAGGAACGCCTGAAGAACGTGCTCAAGGAAATCGCCCAGGAAGAAGGGCGCATCATTGTGTTCATCGACGAGCTTCACACGATGGTCGGCGCGGGCAAGGCGGAAGGCGCGATGGATGCGGGCAACATGCTCAAGCCGGCGCTGGCGCGCGGCGAGCTGCATTGCGTCGGCGCGACCACGCTGGACGAATACCGCAAGTACGTCGAGAAGGATGCTGCGCTGGAACGCCGCTTCCAGAAAGTGCTGGTGGACGAGCCGAGCGTGGAATCCACGATCGCGATTCTGCGCGGCCTGCAGGAAAGATACGAATTGCATCACGGCGTGGACATCACCGACCCGGCCATCGTCGCTGCGGCGGAGCTTTCCAACCGTTACATCACCGACCGTTTCCTGCCGGACAAGGCGATCGATTTAATTGATGAGGCCGCCGCGCGCGTCAAGATGGAGATCGATTCCAAGCCCGAGGTGATGGACAAACTGGACCGCCGCCTGATCCAGCTCAAGATCGAGCGCGAGGCGGTGAAGAAGGAAAAGGACGAGGCCTCGCAGAAGCGTTTCGCTTTGATCGAAGACGAGATCAAGAGAATGCAACGCGAGTACGCCGATCTGGAGGAAGTCTGGAAGGCGGAGAAGGGCGCGGCGCAAGGCACGGCGCATCTCAAGGAAGAGATGGACAAGGTGCGCGCCGAGATCGTCAGGTTGCAACGCGAAGGCAAGCTGGAACAGGTGGCGGAGCTGCAATACGGCAAATTGCCGCAGCTCGAGGCCAAGCTGAAAGAAGCGGTGCATGCCGAGGAGAACAAACCCAAGAACCGTTTGCTGCGCACCCAGGTCGGCGCGGAGGAGATCGCCGAAGTGGTGAGCCGCGCCACCGGCATCCCGGTGAGCAAGATGATGCAGGGCGAGCGCGACAAGCTGCTCAAGATGGAAGAAAAAATACATGAGCGCGTGGTCGGCCAGGACGAAGCAGTGCGGCTGGTGTCGGACGCGATCCGGCGTTCGCGCTCCGGCCTGTCCGATCCGAATCGCCCATATGGCTCGTTCCTGTTCCTCGGCCCGACCGGTGTGGGCAAGACCGAGCTGTGCAAGGCGCTGGCCGGTTTCATGTTCGATTCCGAGGATCACCTGATCCGCATCGACATGAGCGAGTACATGGAGAAGCATTCCGTGTCGCGCCTGATCGGCGCGCCGCCCGGCTATGTCGGCTATGAAGAAGGCGGCGGGCTGACCGAGGCCGTGCGCCGCAAGCCGTATTCGGTGATCCTGCTGGATGAAGTGGAGAAGGCGCACCCGGACGTGTTCAACGTGCTGCTGCAAGCGCTGGACGACGGGCGCATGACCGACGGCCAGGGGCGTACCGTGGACTTCAAGAACACCGTGATCGTGATGACCTCCAACCTCGGCTCGCAGATGATCCAGCAAATGGCGGGCGACGATTACCAGGTGATCAAGCTGGCGGTGATGGGCGAAGTGAAATCCTATTTCCGCCCCGAGTTCATCAACCGCATCGACGAGGTCGTGGTGTTCCACGCGCTCGATGAGAAGAACATCAAATCCATCGCGCGCATCCAGTTGCAGTACCTGGAAAAACGCCTCGCCGCGATGGAAATGAAGCTGGATATTTCAGAGGCCGCGCTGAAGGAAATCGCCAACGCGGGTTTTGATCCGGTGTACGGTGCGCGTCCGCTGAAACGCGCGATCCAGTCGCAACTGGAAAATCCGCTCGCCAAGTTGATCCTGGAAGGCAAGTTCGCCGCAAAAGATACCATCAAGGTGGATTGCAAGGGTGGCGTGATGAAGTTCGAGAAGGGTTAAGCAGAGCTAAATGTAGGATGAGTAGAGCGCAGCGATACCCATCGACCATCTTGAAAAATGATGGGTATTGCTGCGCTCAACCCATCCTACGCTGGCTAGATCACTGCGCGAAATTTTGATTCATAAGTTCAAGGTGAGGTCAGGATAGTGCCACTCCATCCTAAAGCGACAAGCCGATCTGCATTGCCGGAAATGCCAGATAGTTCAGCGTTGACATAATACCCGCCGTCATAACAGTAACGATTCGTCCAGATCAGCCCATCCGGCGAAGTAAGTATCCAACCGCCCCACCCTACCGCAACGAACTGGTTATTCAACCATGCAATATCGTTGAGCCAAACAGTATTGATGGATGTATTGGTTGTCACCAAATTTCGTCGTGTCCATGTTATCCCGTCTGGAGAGGTGAGCACTGGAATATTGCCTGCGGTCCCAGTGTCATATCCCACCGCAACAAACAGATTACCTGACCACGCAACGCTAAGGTATGCATCGCTAGCGCTTCCGGGATTAAGCACGGTCCAGACAATTCCATCTGGCGAGCTAAGTACGGTATTGCCATATCCAACAGCAACGAACTGTGTTCCAGACCATGTAACGCCACTTAACGATGTCGTCACTCCTGATGTTCTTGCCGTCCAGATAACTCCATCTGGAGAAGTCAGAACGGTACCATTCCCGCCCACGCCCACAAACAAGGAGAGCGTCGCCGACCAAGCCACGCCATTTAGCGGGTAGTTGACACCTGAATTTTGAGCTGTCCATGTAATCCCATCAGGGGAGGTAAGAATCATCGATGTGGTTTGGTTTACGCCGTCCCATCCAGTGCCAACAACTACAAACTGAGTCCCTGACCACGCTACTTTTGTCAGCCACTTGTTGGTTCCCGAGACTCTGGACGTCCACTCAATCCCGTTTGAAGAGGTGAGGATCGTCCCCCAATCCCCAACCGCCACAAACTGGGTTCCCGACCAAACGGAACCGCGAAGAGTATTGGTAGGTGGGGCAATCTGTTTGTTCCATGCAATCCCGTCTGGTGACGTAAGGAATCCACGTCCTGCCGCAACAAATTGTGAGCCAGTCCAGTAGATAGTGCCTACGCCACCGGCAGGCTGGGAAGCCCAAGTAATGCCATCAGGGGATGTGTAAATGCCACCGGTGGCAAGCTCAACTAATGCGAATTGGTTACCCGATGATGTAACGCTTGTGAAGGTTTCCACGCCTGTAAACTGAGGGGAAGTTCGCAGAGTCCAGTTAATACCATCGGGAGATGTCAGGATCGTTCCGATGTTGCCTACAGCTACAAACTGAGTCCCCGACCAGGCAATACCCAAGAAATCGCAGTAGACCCCTGAGCTCTGTGGTGTCCAGATTATGCCATCAGGTGAGGTAAGAATTTCGTTCGCACTGCCTACAGCCACAAACTGGGTGCCAGACCAAGTAATGGCATTCAGAAAGGTGCTTGAGCCGGAATTGCGCAATGTCCAATTGATACCATCCGGTGATGTGGTTATCGCACCACCCCATCCGACTGCCACGAACTGAGTTCCTGACCAAATTACGCTTGTCAGATTATGGTTTGTAGCAGCACTACGAGCGATCCAGGAAACACCATCAGACGAAGTAAAAACAGAACCAAAGCCATCTCCCAGCGAGTCGCCGACTACAGTCACATAAGTTGTTCCTGAATACGCTATTCCGTTCAGGGATAGCGTCGTGAGTGACTTGTGGTTTGTCCACGAGATACCGTCTGGCGAAGTCAGTATCAAACCTTCCGATCCGACGGCAACGAATTGATTTCCTGACCATGTTATTCCACTTACCGCATTACCTTTCGTTACTACATTCCAGTTGACACCGGGTGCTGGAGGAGGTGGTGGCGGTGTCGTTGTAGCATTGCCTCCACCACTACCGCCGCCGCATCCGGCGAGCAATAAGACAAGGAAGACGAACAGGCAGATACCAAAACGGGGGGAGACATGGAGAGTTCGCATGATAGCCTCCTGTAAAGAGCTGCTAAGCTTTAGGCTACAAATCACCCAACATACCAAAAACACAATACGCTCCTGCTATTAATAAATCAACGCAGCAAATTACTTATATATCCCGAGTTCATCAACCGCATCGACGAGGTCGTGGTGTTCCACGCGCTGGACGAAAAGAACATCAAGTCCATCGCGCGCATCCAGTTGCAGTATCTGGAAAAACGCCTCGCGGCGATGGAGATGAAGCTGGATGTTTCTGAGTCCGCGCTGAAAGAAATCGCCAACGCGGGCTTCGATCCGGTATATGGCGCGAGGCCGCTGAAACGCGCGATCCAAGCGCAACTGGAGAACCCGCTGGCCAAGCTGATCCTGGAAGGGCGCTTCGCCGCGAAGGACACGATCAGGGTGGGTTGCGTGGGCGGTGTGATGAAGTTTGAGAAAGGGTAAGAGAAGGGCACCTCTAAAAATTCAGATTTCGTCATTCCGGCGAAGGCCGGAATCCAGTATTTTCAATAAGCTGGACACCGGCCTTCGCCGGTGTGACGAATTT
>JANLIB010000171.1 GCA_024653675.1 Gallionella sp.
ATTCCAGATAAAAAGTGCATTTGTAGGGCGGGCTACGCCCGCCATGGCGGGTGGAACCCGCCCTACGCAAAAAGCACTTCTAAATTAGAAATGGAATTATGTGCCCCTCGCCTCCCTTTCTCGAAAAAGGGGTGACGCTTCGTTACAGCCATAGCTTATGTCTCAATGAACTAACTGGGATTAACCGGCAAAAAAATCCTTTACCTTGTCCATCCATGATTTGGCGCGCGGGTTGTGGCGCTCGCTGTCCTTGTCGTTGATGGATTCAAATTCGCGCAACAATTCCTGCTGGCGGGCGGTCAGGTTCACCGGAGTTTCCACCGCCACATGGCAATGCAGATCGCCATGGCTGGAACTGCGCACACCCTTGATGCCCTTGCCGCGCAGGCGGAAAATTTTTCCGCTCTGGGTTTCGGCAGGGATCTTGATCGTCGCCACTCCATCCAGCGTCGGAATGTCAATCGAACCGCCCAGCGCGGCAATGCTGAAACTGATCGGCATCTCGCAATGCAAATCGTTGTGGTCGCGCTGGAACACCGCATGCGGCTTGATGTGAATCACCACATACAGATCGCCGGGAGGGCCGCCGTTCACGCCATGTTCGCCTTCGCCGGCAAGGCGAATGCGATCGTCGTTATCCACGCCCGGCGGAATTTTTATCGACAGCGTCTTGTGCTGTTTGATGCGTCCGTTGCCGCTGCAGTCCTTGCACGGCGAGGCGATCATCTTGCCGGTGCCGTGGCAGCGCGGGCAGGTTTGCTGGATCGAAAAGAAGCCCTGCTGCATGCGCACCTGGCCATGGCCGCCGCAGGTGGTGCAGGGGGTCGGGCTGGTGCCGGGCTTCGCGCCGGAACCATGACAGGTTTCGCATTCCGCCATGGTCGGCACGCGAATCTGCGTTTCGGTGCCACGCGCGGCTTGCTCGAGTGTGATCTCAAGGTTGTAGCGCAGGTCGGCGCCGCGCTGCACGTTGCTGCGTTCGCCGCGGCCGGCTCCTCGCCCCCCGCCGAAGATATCGCCGAAGATATCGGAGAAATCAAAGCCCTGCGCGCCACCCGCGCCGAACGGGCCTCCGCCCATGCCGCCTTCGAATGCGGCATGGCCATGCTGATCATAAGCGGCGCGCTTCTGGCTGTCGCTCAATGTCTCATAGGCTTCCTTGGCTTCTTTGAATTGCGCTTCGGATTTTGGGTTGTCCGGATTGCGGTCGGGATGATGCTTCATCGCCAGCTTGCGATAAGCCTTCTTGATTTCTTCGTCCGATGCGTCGCGGTTGACGCCGAGGACTTCGTAATAATCTTTTTTTGCCATTCTGTTTGTGAAGAGAAAATGTGGGGAATAGTAAGTGGGGAGTAGCAAGTAGGAAGTGGGGGGCGGGTTTCCCCACTGCCCACTTCCTACTCACTACTCCCCAGCAAATTACTTCTTGTCTTTAACTTCCGTAAACTCCGCATCCACCACGTCGCCCTCTTCCTTGGCAGGTTCAGCGTGCGCGCCGCCGGGTTCACCGCCCGCCTGCGACTTGGCCTGCTCTGCGGCATACATCTTTTCACCGAGTTTTTGCGCGGCTGTTGCCAGCGCTTCAGCCTTGGCCGTGATGGCATCCTTGTCGTCGCCCTTCACCACGCCTTCCGCATCCTTGAGCGCCGTCTCGATTGCGGTCTTTTCCTCGGCGGTCAGATGCTCGCCGTATTCCTTCAGCGACTTGTGCGTGGAGTGGATCAGCGAATCGAGCTGATTGCGCGCGGTCACCAGTTCCAAAGCCTTGCGATCTTCCTCGGCATGGACTTCGGCATCCTGAACCATCTTCTGGATCTCCGCTTCGCTTAAGCCGGAGCTGGCCTGGATCTTGATCTTGTTCTCTTTGCCGGTCGCCTTGTCCTTCGCCGACACATGCAGGATGCCGTTCGCGTCGATGTCGAAAGTCACTTCGATCTGCGGCATGCCGCGCGGCGATGGCGGAATATCGGACAGGTTGAATTGCCCCAGGCTCTTGTTGCCGGATACCACTTCGCGCTCGCCTTGCAGCACGTGGATGGTCACGGCAGACTGGTTGTCATCCGCAGTGGAGAACACCTGCGAAGCCTTGGTCGGGATGGTGGTGTTCTTCTTGATCAGCTTGGTCATCACGCCGCCCATGGTCTCGATACCCAGCGACAGCGGGGTCACGTCCAGCAGCAGCACGTCCTTCACTTCGCCTTGCAGCACGCCACCCTGAATCGCAGCGCCAACCGCAACAGCCTCGTCAGGGTTCACATCCTTGCGCGGCTCTTTGCCGAAAAACGCCTTCACTTTCTCCTGCACCATCGGCATACGGGTCTGGCCGCCGACCAGGATCACGTCGGCAATATCGGCGTTGGATACGCCCGCATCTTTCATCGCGATCTTGCACGGCTCGATGGTGCGCGCGACCAGTTCTTCCACCAGGCTTTCCAGCTTGGCGCGGGTGATCTTCACCGCCAGGTGCTTGGGGCCGCTTGCGTCTGCGGTCACATAAGGCAGGTTCACTTCGGTCTGCTGCGCGCTGGACAACTCGATCTTGGCTTTTTCCGCCGCGTCCTTCAGGCGTTGCAGGGCCAGCACGTCCTTGCGCAGGTCGATGCCGCTTTCCTTCTTGAATTCATCGACCAGATAGTCGATCACGCGCATGTCGAAATCCTCACCGCCCAGAAAGGTGTCGCCGTTGGTGGACAACACCTCGAACTGGTGTTCGCCTTCGATCTCGGCGATGTCGATGATGGAAATATCGAAGGTGCCGCCGCCCAGGTCATACACCGCGATCTTGCGATCGCCTTCCTGCTTGTCCAGACCAAACGCCAGCGCGGCGGCGGTCGGCTCGTTGATGATGCGCTTCACTTCCAGACCGGCGATGCGACCGGCATCTTTGGTGGCCTGGCGTTGTGCGTCGTTGAAATAAGCCGGCACGGTGATGACCGCTTCGGTGACGGGTTCGCCCAGATAGTCCTCGGCGGTCTTTTTCATTTTCATCAGCACTTGTGCGGAGATCTCCGGCGCGGAGAATTCCTTGTCGCGCACTTTCACCCACGCGTCGCCATTCTTGGCCTTGACGATCTTGAACGGCACCATGCCGATGTCCTTCTGCACCATCGGCTCTTCGAAGCGGCGGCCGATCAGGCGCTTCACGCCGTACAGCGTGTTGGTCGGGTTGGTGACAGCCTGACGCTTGGCGGGCGCGCCCACCAGCACTTCGCCGTCTTCCATGTAGGCGATGATGGACGGGGTGGTGCGAGCGCCTTCAGCGTTCTCGATCACCTTGGTCTTGCCGTTCTCCATGATGGCCACGCAGGAGTTCGTCGTGCCCAGGTCGATGCCGATGATTTTTCCCATGATGCTTTCCTTTCAGTTGAATGCTTAAAATTGGATACTGCTGTTGCCTTGCCGCTTAACATCAGGGCGGCGCTGGATATTTCAAGTGCTTCCAGCACTTTCTAATTCGATTCCTTCCCCCTTGAGGGGGAAGGTTAGGATGGGGGTGAAATAGTTGCATAACGAAACGTCATTTATATGCCGCGTTTCTACCCCCTCCCCAGCCCTCCCCCTGCAAGGGGGAGGGGGAGTACGTCATTCCTTGCTCTTTGCCACCATCACCATTGCCGGGCGCAGCACCCGGTCATTCAGCGCATAGCCCTTCTGCATCACGCTGACCACGGTGTTGGCGGGCTGGTCGCTGTCCACCATGCCGATCGCCTGATGCTTGTGCGGATCCAGCTTCTCGCCGACCGGGTTGATCTCGCTGATGTTGAATCTCTCAAAAACCCCGGACAGTTGCTTGAGCGTCAGTTCCATGCCGCTCTTGAAGCTCTCGATGTTCCCGGCCTGCACTGCAAGACCGGCTTCCAGGCTGTCTTTCACCGCCAGCATCTCGTTGGCAAATCGCTCCACGGCAAACTTGTGCGCCTTGCTCACATCCTCCATCGCACGGCGGCGGATGTTCTCGCTCTCGGCCTTGGCATACATCCACGCGTCATAGTGTTCCTGCGCCTTGCGTTCGGCTTCCTTGAGCGACTCTTCCAGGCTGGGCATCACTTCCGCAGCGCTCGCTGCGGCTGGCTGGGGTTCGGGCGGGGTGGTATCGTTTTGCTCCATGCTGCTCTCCAGGATTTGACTGGTGGGTAATGGGGGCTGGGTTTCCCATTTCAAGAGCGGGTGCAAAATTATTTTTGCAGGTCATATGCTAGTGTAGTGTCACGTTCTTGGCGGCACATATGTGCAAGCCCAGAGCGTAGGAGCCCGATTCATCGGGCGATTGATCTTTTAACAATCGCGCAGAAATCTGCGCTCCTACAATGCCGTTCTGGCTGTTCACATAAGTT